>DASYRO010000254.1:0-4605 GCA_036004385.1 Candidatus Acidiferrales bacterium | reverse complement strand
TCCGCCTCCGGACTGGACACAGCAGTCCTCGACGCAAGGCAATTTATCGAGATGGGCGCCGACGGGCGCGTGCTTCGCGGCGCCGGGAAGCCCTCGGCGGAGGCGGTGCTGCACGTTACCGTGGCTCGAGTGCGCCGCGCGGGCGCCGTGCTGCACACCCATTCGATCTGGAGCACGCTTCTTTCCGACGTCTGCGCCAGCGAGGGCGGGCTTGCGATCTCCGGTTACGAAATGCTCAAGGGCCTTGCGGGCGTTACCACGCACGATCACCGCGAATGGCTGCCGATCATCGAAAACTCGCAGGACATGGCGGCTCTTGCTGCGACGGTGCATGCCGCCTTGCTCCGCCATCCCGGCGCCCACGGATTTCTTTTGCGCGCGCACGGGCTTTATACTTGGGGGGACGACCTGCCCCAAGCCCGGCGGCACGTCGAGGTCTTGGAGTTCCTGATGGAAGTGGTTGGGCGGAAACGGAGCGAGGCGCTCGGCCCGCAAGTGAGGTGATGTGATGGCGACGCTGCGTATCCCCGACGAAAAACGCGCGTTGACGGAGCCCGGAGAGGTCCGCGAGTACCTGGCTGGCCTGGGAATTGACTTTGAGCGCTGGGAGCCCGCGCATGCGGTGGCGGCGGACGCTTCCGCAGAGGAGATCCTCTCGGCCTACTCGGCAGATATCGAGCGCCTCAAAGCCCAGGGCGGCTACGTGACTGCGGACGTCATTGACGTCAAGCCCGAAACGCCGGGCCTCGAAGCGATGCTCAACAAGTTCAACTCCGAGCACTGGCACGACGAAGACGAAGTGCGCTTCATCATCGAGGGCCGGGGAATCTTTCACATCCATCCCCGGCAGGGGCCGATCGTTGCCATCGAGGTCCAGGCGGGCGACCTGCTCCGCGTGCCTCGCGGCACCTGGCACTGGTTCGATCTGTGCCCGGAGCGGCGCATCCGCGCGATTCGCCTCTTCCAAAACCAATCCGGCTGGACGCCGCATTACACGGAAAGCGGTGTGGACCGAAGCTACGAGCCGGTGTGCCTCGGACCGGCGTACCTGCCGCCGAAGGCAGCCGCGAGCTAATCTTGACCGCGCCGTCCGACCCTGCCCGCACGCGCGTAATTCTGTTGGATATCGAAGGCACCACCACTCCGATTGACTTCGTCTACGAAACGCTGTTCCCGTTCGCCAGCGCCCGCGCGGAAGAGTTTCTCGCGCAGCATGGCGAGGAAGATGAGATGCGGGCGCTGATGGACGCCCTCCGCGATCAGCGGGAAGCGGATGCGCGGCAGAATTCCGCTGTCCCGCCGTGGCGCGAAGCCGATGCGCGGGAGCGCGTGGCCTCCGCCGCAGCTTACGTGCGGTGGCTCATCGAGCGCGATAGCAAGCTCACGGCGCTGAAATCGCTGCAGGGAAAAATCTGGGAAGCGGGCTACCGCAGCGGCGAGCTGCGCGGAGCCGTCTATTCCGACGTGGCGCCGGCATTCGCCCGCTGGCGCGCGCAAGGCCGGCGCATCGCCATTTTTTCTTCCGGCAGCATACTGGCGCAGAAGCTCCTCTTTGCGCACTCGACCGCGGGCGATTTGACGGACTTCATTGACTCCTACTTTGACACCAGCACGGGCGCCAAACGCGAAGCCGAAAGCTACCGGCGCATCGCCGCGGCAGTAGGAGTCTCTCCAACGGAGGTGTTATTCATTTCCGACGTGACCGCAGAGCTGGATGCCGCGCGAGAGGCAGGGATGGCCACCGTTCAGTCCTTGCGACCGGGGGTTCTGGACCAGGGAACTCCAACGCATCCCGGAATCCTCACCTTCGACGACGTCTTCCCGTGATCCAGACTCATTTGATTAGCCATTGCCTGCACATGCGTAAGCCAAACTTGGTGCACATTTTCTCGCCGATGTGCATCCAATAGTTTGGGGGTCATTATGACGAAACAAAAGGCATTCATTCTATCGTTTGTTTTGCTTGTCGCTCTGACGCTGACGGTCGCGCCGGCGTTCGCGCAGAAAGGCGCCGAGCAAGCCGGAGTCAGGGGGGCGGACCGGAGCCGCACGGATTTGGCAGTTTTGGTGGATGATTCTCTGCGATCCGACACGAGCCTGCAGCTTGCGGACGTAAAGGCTTTCATTCGGGAGCTTCCGTCCACCATGCGCGTCGCCGTGGCCTACAGCTCCAACGGCGCCGCCTACATGGCGCAGGACTTCACGACGGACCACGAGCGGGCGGCGCTGGCCGTGCGTATGCCGCGCGGTACGGACGACGTCAACGGTATCTTCGATTCGCTGAAGGACCTGCAAAAACGCTGGCCCGCCGAGGCGGGCAATCGCCGTGTGGTGCTGCTCATCAGCAGCGGCATTGACCTGCTGCACGGGGCAGCCGATTCGCAACCGGGAAACAATCCGGACTTGCAGTCCACCATCGACCGTTATCGCCGCGACGGCATCGTTGTGTATTCCATCTACGCCAGCAATGCCTCGCTTGTCAGCCGCAATTCCTTTTTGGTGCTGAACGGGCAGGGCTGCCTGGCGCGTCTCTCGAACGAAACCGGAGGCGAGGCCTATTTTTCGGGTTCGCAGACATCCGTGAACTTCCGGCCGGTCCTCGACCGCATTCGCCACGAGCTGGTCGAGTAATTCCTGCCGCTCATTCAGGCTGCGCGGGGCGACCGATCCGGCCGCCCCCAACGCTCTTACACCGGAAAAACCTAATTCCATCACACCACAAGCGCGCAGGCTGCAAAGCCTGCGTCACGTCTACGCCCCGCAACAATCACGCACTCAAACTTGACATCGGCAGTCAGACAGAGTAATTCTTCGGCCAACGGTTGCCCGGGAATTGCGCCTTGACGCCTGCGTGAAGACGCGGCCGTCCGGGGGCGCGGCGACCTGTCTAGGACCCGGAGGAACGTGATGAAAGGCAAGGTGTGGTGTGCATTCGCAGTACTCGCAGCATTCGCACTGATGGCTTCGCTGGCGGCTGCGGACGACCCGTGGGCGAAACGCTCGGCGAAGGAGTGGTCGCGGGAAGATGTGGACAAGGTGATGAAAGACTCGCCGTGGGGACGGGAGATCGCCACCGGCTACACCTACAAGAAGGAGAGCGAGGAGAACAAATCCACGGGGCAAAAAAGCATCATCAGCAAGACCGATCGCGGCGACCAGCAGCCGACGGACTTTGCCACGGTGCTGTGGTGGTCGGCGAAGACCACGCGGCGCGCGTACGTCCGCATGGCGCAGTTGAGCGGCGCGCAGATTTCCGACGAGCAGGTACAGAAATTCGCCGAATCGGCCATGCCTGATCACGTGGTGTCGGTGATCCGCGGGGGAAAAATGGTCGAGGTTTCCGCGAAGCTTTCGGCGGACGAGCTGAAGAAGGCCGCGTGGCTGGAGTCGCCGCGGCTGAAGAAAAAGATCCTGCCCGAAGATGTCGTCGTGGTGAAGGACGAGATGGGCAAAGCGCAACAGATCAACTTCCACTTCGCGCGGGAATTCGAAGGGCAGCCCACCGTCACCGGCGAGGACAAGAAGCTCATCTTCAAGTTCAAGCTGCCCAAGGATCCCAAGACCACCGTGGACAAGGCGGAACTATTCGATGTGACCTTCCAGCCCGCCAAGATGGTCGTCGCCGGCGCGGCGGATTACTGAAACGAAAGTTAAAAGGTTTAAGGTTAAATGTTGAATGTCGGAAGGGCGATCCAGCGGGATCGCCCCTCTTTATTTCGGGGGATGCCGCTTTGCGCGCGCGGTGAAGAGGCGACGTTCAATTCCGGCTCGGAAAGCCTGTATACTGCGAGCACCAGCCCCTTTCCCCGAAGGGGTGTTTATGCCCAGCGTAAAAATCCTGATTATTGACGACGACGAAGCCAGCCAGTCCGCGCTGCGTCATGTGCTCGACGCAGAAGGCTGGCAGGTAAGCGTCGTGCCGCTGGCGCGTGAAGGCATGGCGCGGCTGGCGCGCGGCCCGTGGACGCTGGTCATCGTCAACGTGGCGCTGGTGGATGTCGAAGGGCCCATTTTCGACATGCTGAAGGAATTGGCCCTGGCACAGCCCGCGCCGGATCAGCCGCGCGTGAGCGTGCTTTTCGTCGTGCCGCAACTGCTCGCGCCCGTGGCCAAGCCGGTGCTCGAAGCGCAGCGCCTGCCGTACGCGCTCAAGCCCATCCACCTGCACGATTTTCTCGAGCGCGTCAGCGACCTGCTGCTCGAATCCAAGAGCATCCCCGACCCCATCCGCCAGGTGAATCCGTCGCGCCCGGGCGCCGAAAAACGGAGAACCAAAGAACGCCGCGGGGATTTTGAGCGGCGCACGTCTTCGATGTTTGCGTCCCGCAAGGAATACTTCATGAGCGAAGAAGAAATGGCCGAATACGAAAAGCAGGAAGCCGAGGATCGCAAGGGACGCGGGGCCGAAGAGGACGTGAAGAACCTGGGCTCGGGGAAGAGATAGGGTGTAGGGTGTTGGGTTCAGGTGTAGAAAAAACCAGAAATCAGAATTAAGAAAACACAAATCACTACGAAGCGCTCACCGTCATCCTGAACGAAGTCCCGCCCTGTCGGGACGAATTGAAGGATCTCTCCTTAGTCTGCCCCCCCTGTTTTCCTGCATCC
>DASYRO010000253.1:0-6950 GCA_036004385.1 Candidatus Acidiferrales bacterium | reverse complement strand
AGCCGGCCGATCCGTTCGAACTGCTGGGCTTCCTTTCCAACATTGGCGCCGGCGGGTACTATTTCGCCGCGAAGTATCTCTCCATGGGCCCGCCGGACATCTCCCACGCGGCTGGCGACTACGGTACGCGGTTTTTCGCCGGGGCGGGAGTGCTGAATCTGCTCTGTGTGCTGGACGCGCTGGATATTTCTGCTGGTAGGAAGGAATAAAAGGGCGTGCGCCTCAGTCACCTACAAGCGATGGTGCTATTCGCGCTCGTGGTTTCGATTGCCTTTGCGTTTCTCAGCAAGCAGTCCCCTCGCGAGCGCGTGAAGTATGCCGTGTGGTCATTCGTGGCATTTCTGGCGATTGCGCTTGGCATTGCCTGGCTGATGTATCCGTTTCCGCGTTGATGGCGGATGGATTGCCTGGGGCGCTGGCGTGTTTGACAGTTTTTCCGGGCGGATGCTACAGTGAATTCGCCTCGAGCCGAGGTAGCTCAGCTGGTAGAGCAGCCGATTCGTAATCGGCAGGTCACCGGTTCGATCCCGGTCCTCGGCTCCACTCAATTCATCGTCCATCCGGAATCCTCGCGAATCGTTTCGCACCGCGCTCTCGGGAGGACCTTCCCATAAATGAAAAGCCCACCCCGCAGGGCGGGATGGGCCTTCCAGAGGGGAGAATCGTTCCAGAGCCATGCGCGGAGGCCCAGAACTCTTTTCCTCAGGTTGGAGTCTATGAGAGCGGCGAGCGGGAAGTCAAGTGGCAATCTTTAGGAAAATACTCCCCATAAATATAATAGATTCTAGCATTTACGAGAGTCGCTCAAGCAAGTGTTGAAAACCTGATATTCCGAGGTACGTATCGTCGCTTCCTTACGCTAGTAAAAATCCTTTGCTTCGATGGGCTTGCTCGAGAGCCCCAATTGGATAATCTCCATGGTTGCGGGGCGATCAAAGACCTTTCCGGGAAAAAAGAACTTCGTCACAACGCGCAAACCGCCGAATGAAATCCCGGCAACAAGCGCGAAAGCAAGCAGCACTCCTATTCCAACCATGATGTGGTAGATCACAAATAGAATTGGCGGGTCGGTAGCGCGGTGCCCCGGTTCGTTCCAACTGAATGTCGGCTGATACTCAATGCCCGCGAGCAACGTCTTCGCCGCCTCGGGTGACTGCGCATCCACGACGATGGCCAGTATCGAAAGAATCCGACGAACGTAGGCGATCGGCCGATTCGTTTTCGACGTTTCCGAATTATTTACGTTGAGCCATCGGCCGAGTTCTGCTTGTTTCAGTTGCGCGGCCTGCGGCGTCGGGTAGGAGATCAATAGTAGCGTGCTTGGCGTCCCATTCGTGCGATATCGGGCGACTTCGGCCTCTGCACCGTATTCGAAGCTCACCCAGTCACTTCGTTCGAAAGGCAGGACGCGCGCCAGAGATTCCTTCGTCAGCAGGTAGCGCTCGGTGCCGCGCACCAGGCCCTCTGCCGGCAAATATTGACTCAACATGGGGTACGGAGCAGAGTCGGCCCAGACCAGAAGCTGCTTCTGAAGCTCATCAGGCGCATGGAGTTGCGCTTCGGGAACATTTCCGGACATTTCCAGAATAAAGTTTCCGAGCAGCATGCGCCGCGTGCCGTGCCGCGGGCTCGTCGTGCCTGGATGCCCGTCTACAGCCACCGCGCCGGTTCTCAGGAAGGAGTACGCGCCGTAGGCCGCGGAGGAGTCCGGAAAAACATATACCGTCATCTGGAGCGCGCGCGTGCCGCGAATGTAGGTTCGCTGCTCGGCGGCGGTAACTCCGTATTCCCGGAGAAGCGCGGCATCCTCGCCGGCGGCCCTCTCAATTTCCCGCGGAGTCAGTCTCACACCGCGGGCGGAAGTCCAATCACCCAGCGATGCCGGCAGTAACTCCTGTGTCGCGGCCGACACGCAATGACTCGCCAGCAAAATCAGCAAGAGAATGATGCGGATTCGCATGACACTCATTAGACGTCCCTATGTTACTGCGGGTTCCCGTGCTGCGGCAAACTCGCTAGCGGCTCGCGTCGGGCTTGTTGGAGTTGAAACTGAGGCTGTTGAGGTTCTGCAAGTACTTCTCAATGCCGCGATATAAACCTTCCACAACACGGTTACGGTGCTCGCCCCTCTTCAACAGGATCTCATCTGTCGGATTGCTGATGAAGGAGATCTCTGAGAGGACGGATGGCATGTTGGCGCCAATTAAAACCACGAACGGCGCCTTCTTGACCCCGCGGCTTTTATTGTACTTGCTCACGCGTTGAAGCCTCTTGGCGAGGTTATCCTGAATCTCCTGGGCCAGTTCGCGGGACTCTTCGATTTTTTCATTCTTGGCAATGCGCTTGATCAGGTCCTGCAGTTCGTGGATCGAGCTTTGCGAGGGCGCATTTTCGCGCGCAGCCACCTCCAGGGCGTCATCCGACGAGGCAAAGTTCAGGTAATAGGTTTCGATGCCCCGGGCGCTGGTGTCCCGGCTGGAGTTCGCATGGATAGAGATGAACAGATCCGCTTTGGCCTGATTGGCGATGGCCGTTCGATTCTCTAACGGAACAAAGGTGTCATCTTCGCGGGTATAGATCACTTCCGTTCCGGGGAGCTTCTCCTTAATCATCTTGCCCAGGCGCAACGCCACGTCCAGGCACAGGTCCTTTTCCATCAGGCCGGATGGCCCAATCGTGCCGGTATCATGCCCGCCATGGCCGGCGTCGATGACAATCCGGCCGATCTTGAGCCCCAGCACGCGGGTCATGTCCATCTGCCCGGTACGCGTCGGAGCAGGAGGCGTAGCGGCGACGACTACTTCCGGCGCCTTGGCGCCTTTCTCGCGTTTTGCAGTGGCCGTCCACGCCGAATTGAGGGGCTTCTCGGGCTCCGATGACTTTTTCGCGCCCGCCGATGGAGTTGGCGTCACTGTTTCCAGTTGGGGAGCTTCCTCAGGCTGCTTCTTCTCCGCAACCGTCCGGGCGGGTTCCTTCTTCAGTGGTTCTTCATCCTTTTTTGCGGACTTGGCAGGCGCATCCTCGACCTTGGGGGGCCCTGCTTTGGCCATGGCCAGCGGCTCGCCATAAACATCCACAACCATGCGGTACGGTTCAGGCAGCAGGAAGACGGAGTAATCCTTCACCTTGTCCACTTCAAGTACCACGCGGACGATTCCGGCCTGGTTCTGGGCCACGCGGATGGTCTTCAGGAAGCCGCTCGGCACTTCCAGCGTCTTCCCGGCCAAAGTCGAGCTCAGTTTTGCTTTGTATAAATCGAAGTAGATGCGATCCGGATTGGCGATGCGCGCCGCCTGGTATTTCACCTCTTCGTCCACGGAAATGACGATGCGCGTGTAATGCTCCGTGTTCCAACTCCTTATGCCCGTGACCTGGGGCATACCCCGTTCCTTTGTGCGCTCTTCGGTCAGTTCGGCTCTTGTGGCGGGCTTCCTGGACTTCTCGCGCTCCGCGGCAATTTCCATGAGCGCAGCCCGCGCTTGCTCGGCCCGGGAAGAGCGCGGAAAGCGCTTCAAGAATTCCTGGTAAGTCTTCTCCGCCAGATCCTTGTCGTTCAGGTCTTGCTGCTGAATCTGCGCCACAGTAAAGAGTGCATCGTCGCGGAAGCGGCTGGTCGGGTATTCGTGCAGAAGGAACTGATAGGCGTCCACGGCCGGCTGGAAATACTTTTCGTCGAACAGGCGTCCCATCTGCTCGTAAAGCTCGCCCACAGCTTGCAGCGCTGTGGTGACCTCCGCGGCCTGCGGAGAGAAGTGATACACTCGCCGGTAGGCCGCCACGAGTTGCAGGTACTCCTTTAGAGTGCGTTCTTTCCGCGGCTTGCCTTCGAGAGCCGTGCGCTGCTTCTCGGCCTTTTCATACTGGGCGCGCGCCGCGGCCCTGTGCTGCGCAAATGCACCGGCAGAAAAAAGGGAAATAAACAGGAGAGACGCCAAAATCCGGCGCCAGACTGGCCAGATCGGAATTGTAATTCTCAGTTCTACGCGCCTCATTCGTTGACGTAAATTACCCGGCCCCGTTCGTCCATCGTGCGGTAAATTGGACGCGACGTGCCCACAACCTGGAAACCACGTCCGGAGCCAGGCTGAAAGTAGGTGTTCGTTACTTTTTGGACGTAGGCGCGCGTTTCGGGATAGTTGGGCACGCCGCCGGCGCGATCCACGGCACCCGGCCCGGCGTTATAGGCCGCCAGAGCCAGGTCCAAATCGCCGCGGTAGCGTTCCAGCAGCATGCGGAGGTACTTCACTCCGCCATCCACATTTTGCGCGGGATCAAACGCGTTGCTTACGCCCAATTCTCCTGCCGTCCCCGGGGTCAACTGCATCAACCCCAGCGCCCCTTTGCGCGATATCGCCGCCGGCTGCCAGGCGGATTCCGCCTGGATGACCGCCTGTACCAGCGCCGGATCCACACGGTGCCGTGTGGCCGTGTCGTGCACAATCCGTTGAAGCTCGTCTTTCGAGAGCTGCCGGGATTGAGTCGCGGCAAGCGGAACTCCTAGCACCCACCGTGACTTGCCGGGGGACGGCGCAGCGGCCGTCTTCGCCGGAATGTTTCGCTGCGGGGCAGGCGACTCCGCGTTGATATACACGCGCTTGCCGTTTTCGGTCACGTAAATGGCGATCTGCCCGAAGGCGGACGGCGCCACTCCGGCAAGCATGCCGCACACTACGATGACGCATTTAAAGAGACGGGTTGCCATCTGTTTTTGGGGAAGGCAGAAGAAACCTACTCTCACTTCTCGACACACCCCATACCTGCCGCGGAAGAGATGTCCTCCCCTCCGCTCAGGGTTTCTGGCGCGAGCGGATTATAGCATCCGCTCCACGATGGAGTATACCTGATCGATAGCTCCGTCAAGTGCGGATGTGTCTTTTCCGCCAGCCTCTGCCAGGTCGGGCCGGCCACCGCCACTGCCGCCGACCAGCCGGGCGACCTCTTGCACGATTTTGCCGGCATGGAGGCGTGAGCCGAGATCTTTTGTCACGCCGCTGATCAGTCCTACTTTGCCGTTCTCCACGGTTCCGAGAACGACTACGCCGGAGCCCATCTTCTGGCGCAGCGTATCCACGAGTTGGCGCAGCCCGTCGCGATCAATTTCATCAACTTTGGAAGCCAAAACGCGCACATCCTTGACGGTGCGCGCTTGTTGCAGCAAATCATCCACCATGGAATGCGCAGCTTTTTTCTTCAAGCCCTCCATCTGCTTTTCCATCTGCCGGGCGGCCTGCGTCATGCGCTCGACGGCAGCCAGCAATTCATCTTCGCCGGCATTCAGCACCTGCGAAAGTTTTTGCAGCGTGGCCGCCGCTTTTTGATACGACTCTAGCGCGCGCGCGCCGGTGATGGCTTCGACGCGGCGCACTCCGGCAGCTACGGATTGTTCGCCGACGATTTTGAACAAGCCGATATCGCCGGTGCGGTGCACGTGCGTCCCGCCGCACAATTCCTTGCTGTAGAAACCGCGCGGAGCCGCTGAATCCGGAATGGTCACCACGCGCACGTTCTGTTCCGGATAGCGGTCGCCGAAGAAAGCTAGAGCGCCGCTGGCCAGCGCGGCGTCAATATTCATGATGTCCGTTTCCACGTCGTGATTGCGCACGAGTTGATCATTCACTTGCTGTTCGACCTCGCGCAAATCGTCCGTGTTCACGCCCGCGAAGTGCGTGAAGTCAAAACGCAGATGATCCGGCGCGACCAGCGACCCCGCCTGCTTCACGTGCGTGCCGAGAATATTGCGTAACGCCGAGTGCATCAGGTGCGTTCCCGTGTGGTTGCGCTTGATGTGCTCGCGCCGCGCTGCGTCGGCCAGCACCGCCACTCGGTCGCCCACGTAAAGTTTTTCCTTGGCCACAATGCGGTGGGCAATCAGACCGGAAACCGGATAGTACGCGCCGCGCACTGCAGCCACTTCCATGGTCTGGTCATTGTCGAAAAACGCGCCGACGTCGGCCACCTGCCCGCCAGACTCAGCGTAAATGACCGTACGGTCCAGAACGATTTCAGCTTCCGCGCCGGCGGGTACCGCTCTTTCCAATCCGTTTTTCGTGACGATGGCTTCGATGCGGCAATCGCGCGAGTGCGCGCCGTAGTAAAAATCCGGCTCGGTCTTGAACGTTTCCGCAAGTTTGGCGTACACGGGACTCGCCGTCTCTTTGTGCACGCCTTTCCAAGACGCCTTGGCCTTTTCGCGATCCTGCGCCATCAAGCGTTCCATTTCTTCGCGCGCGCCCGGAGAAATCTGAAAGCCTTCCGCGATGGCCCAGTCCTCAATGAAATCCGGCCGAAGGCCCAAAGTTCCGTAGGCATAGAAGAGCGCTTCGCCGGTAATAGCAGCGTCACTGCGCCCGTACTTGGAACCCATGAACTTGCGCAGGTTTTCCAGCGCGGGCACCACCAGGCGCGAATATTTTTCCTCCTCTTCGCGGATGACCGGCTCAATCCTCGGCATATTTTCCAGCAGCTCCGGGTAGGGCGCCTTCATGAGTTGCGCAACTTCTGCGGCGAGTTTGTAGAAAAACGGCTCGTTCAGTCCGAGCTTGCGGCCGTGGTCAATCGCGCGGCGCATGATTTTGCGCAGCACGTAGCCGCGGCCTTCGTTCGAGGGAATCACACCGTCGCCGCTCAAAAAGGCCGAAGCGCGGCTGTGGTCGGCCAGAACGCGCAAAGAAATATCCGCCTCCGCGTTTTCTCCGTATCGCTTGCCGGAAAGCTCGCCGGCGCGCGCGATAAGCGGCTGGAAGAAATCGGTATCGTAGTTGGAAACTTTTCTTTGCAGCACCGCCGTCACGCGCTCCAGGCCCATGCCTGTATCCACGCACGGTTTGGGGAGCGGCGTGAGCGTGCCGCTGGCATCGCGATTAAACTGCATGAAAACGAGATTCCAGATTTCGACGTACCGGCCGCATTCGCAGCCGAACGCGCAATCTGTGTGGCCCTGGTCGGATGCC
>DASYRO010000252.1:0-4347 GCA_036004385.1 Candidatus Acidiferrales bacterium | reverse complement strand
TACGCAGAGCCGTTCCTGGTACGCGAAGTGATGGAGGTGGACGACGTCGTGAGCCTGCCGGTGCGGTCCATCTAAACCGAACTGAAATAAGAACTCACATGACGGCAAATGCCATGCGTTCGCAATGGAATCTCCAAGGCCGCGTTGCGCTTGTCACGGGCGCGAGCCGCGGCGTCGGCAAGGGGGTTGCGCTTGAACTCATGGACGCCGACGCGCAAGTGTACATTACGGGCCGCACGGTTGCCGACATGAAGTACGTCGAAGGCAGAGGCGTGGCCCTGGAATGCGATCATCGTGACGACCAGCAAGTGGAAGCGGCGTTCCGGCGCATCGCGGAGGAACGGGGGCGACTGGACATCCTTGTCAACAACGTCTGGGGCGGTTACGAGAACATGGTTGAAGGCGGCGAGTTCACTTGGACGCGCCCGTTCTGGCAGCAGCCATTGTGGCGATGGGATGCAATGTTTCAGGCCGGGGTGCGCGCGCATTACGCGGCTAGCCGCCTGGCCGCACCGCTGATGATTGCCCGGCACAGCGGATTGATCGTCAACATCTCCTTTTGGGCTGCGCAAAAACATGTCGGCAACGTTGCATACGGAGTGGCCAAAGCGGCTACCGACAAAATGAGCAGCGACATGGCAAATGAGCTGCGCACTCACAACGTAGCCGTCGTTTCGATCTATCCAGGCCTGGTACGGACGGAAAAAGTGATGGTGGCAGAGGCCTGGCTGGACCTCAGCAATTCGGAATCGCCGCAGTTCATCGGCAGGGCGGTCGCGGCACTGGCCGTTGACCCGAACATCCTGGAGAAAAGCGGGAAAGTGCTGCTAGCCGCGACCCTGGCTCAGGAGTATGGCTTCACCGATGTGGACGGCAAACAGCCGCGACCCCTTAATGTAAATGAGGTATGAGGGTTGCGAGTGGGTTAGAAGGTTTCGGCTTCCTGGGTGTAGGCAAATCCGGGAAGCGTTTCGCCGTCTCGTTCACGCTGGACCTTAACGCGGAGACGGGCTTCTTCCTCGGCTCCGGCCTTGCGAAGCACGGCGAAGGTGGCCAGGGCTTCCGTATAGACCTTGGTGATCAAGAAGCTTTCGCCGGAATCACTCTTCTTCCAGACCTGGCCGACCTGGATCTTGTGGACGGGCATGGCACCCCTCAGATGGGGGGAGTTTATCATAAGTCCGAACGCCTTTCGGTTGGTGGTGGTGAACGGGCTCAGCAAGCAGCGCCCCTACGGCGGGAAACCCTTTGCGGGGCTGCTACATCTCATGAATTGCAGATACAGGGGTACGACCGGGTGTATAATCACCGTGTCGCCCGAGCGCGTTCGGAGGAAATGGATGAAAAGCCCGGCAAAGATGCTCGTGGTGGCCCTTCTGGCTGCCACCTTGGCGCTGTCGCCTGCCTTCGCGGTCCCACAACAGCAGGATCAACAGCAAGATCAACAAAAGCAAACCAAGTCCAAAGACAAGAAATCCGACGTGAATCAGATCGGCAATCGCGGTGTAGGCGGCGGGCTGAACCTGTATTCGCTGGAAAAAGAAATCGCCATGGGCAAGTACTACGCCCAGGAAGTGGAACGCACGGCGAAGCTGATTGACGACCCGGTGGTGGCCGAATACGTCAACCGCGTGGGGCAGAACCTGGTGCGCAACTCTGACGCCAAGGTGCCTTTCACCATCAAGGTGATTGACGACGATTCGATCAACGCCTTCGCGCTGCCGGGGGGGTTTTTCTACGTCAACAGCGGCCTGGTCCTGCGCGCGGAAGAAGAAGCGGAGCTGGCCGGCGTGATGGCGCACGAAATCGCCCACGTCACCGCGCGGCACGTCACCAAGAACATGACCAAGGCCGAGCTGGCGCAGTGGGCCATGCTCCCGCTGATGATTTTCGGGCCGGTGGGCTGGACCGGTTACGGCATCTATCAAGGCGCCAATTTCCTGATTCCCATGACGTTCCTGAAGTTTTCGCGCGACGCCGAGCGCGAAGCGGATTTCCTCGGGCTGCAATACATGTACGCGGCGGGGTACGACCCGAACGCGTACGTCAGCTTCTTCGAAAAAATCCGCGCCGAAGAAAAGCGCAGTCCCGGGAGCATCCCCAAGGTGTTTGCCTCGCACCCGCCCACGCCGGAGCGCATCCAGAATACGCAGTCGGAAATCGCGCAGATTCTCCCGACAAAGAATGAATACGTGGTCAGCACTTCGGAATTCGACCTGGTCAAGTCGCGCCTGCGCCAGGTGCTGGCCGGATCCAAGGCCAAGGAAGACGAGCCCGGTAAGCCCACGCTGCGCAAGCGTACCGAGCAGGATAAGAGCAAGGACAAAGACAAAAAGACCGCGGACAAGGACAAGGAACAGAAGACGGAAGACGACGACCGGCCCGTGTTGAAGCGCCGGCCGTAAGAGCTACTTAAAAGGTAACGGGCGTTCCCGGATTCCCGGGGGACGCCCGTTTTATTTTGCAGACTTCTCAGGACACAGCGTGTCATCCCGAGCGAAGCGAGGGATCTGCTTTTCGTGGTGAATGAAGGGCACAGCAGATTCCTCGTAGTCCCGATGCATCGGGAATTCTCGGAATGACACCAGTAAGTTTTTGGCGGTTGTGTTAGCGGTGCTGGAAGCTCTGCTCTTCGCTGACGCCCAGCCGCTTCATTTCTTCCGCGTAATACTTGCGGTAAAGGATGTCCCACTCGGCGCTGCCTTCGGGGACTTCCTTTTTCTGCGAAGTGATTTTCTTGCGCACGTCGGCGTCGATGCGCTCTTCGTCTTTCAGGAGCGTCTCCAGGATGGTGACCGTTTCCTTGCGGATGGTTTCGCGGTCTTCGACGAAATCCACGTCTTCGCTGGCGACAAGCTGCTCGGTGATGCAGTGGGAAAGGCGGACGATCTTGGCACGGGAGAGGCGCATTCAGCGAAGTATCAATTTCCTTTCACGGGCGAGCTGGTTCTTCACTTTCTTAAACATTTCCTGATACGAGGCGCCGGTGCGGCGCATTTCGTCCGAGTACTGATTGAGGATCTCGCGGGCCTCCTCGTTCAAGCGGTCTTCCACGCCCAGCTCTTCGGCCAGGGCCCTTCGAACGCGCTGGGTGAGCGCTTCGGCCGCTTGCGTTTCAATCATTTCCTGCGCGATGAGCCGTTTGACCACTTCGCGGGACATGTAGGTAACGTAATCGCGAGAAAGCAGCATCCCTCAGCCTTCATGAAGCAAAAACAAACAACTCAGTTTAATGTCGGGTCGCGGAAACGTCAAGGCGAAGCCGCGTTGACCATTCGCAGAAGATTCTGTACGATGAATGGGCCGGGCGGTTAGCTCAGCGGTTAGAGCGTCCGGTTTACACCCGGAAGGTCGTCCGTTCAAATCGGACACTGCCCACCAGCATTTCCATCAAACGGCGGGGCCGTAGTTCAGCTGGTTAGAACGCGTGCCTGTCACGCACGAGGTCGCGGGTTCGAGTCCCGTCGGCCCCGCCACTTCCTGAATATTTATTTGCGTTTACAGATCCTAGCCCTGAACACTTGCGAGGCGTCCGCAAGCCCTCATGAAGGCAGCGGTTGCCCTCGGGTTTCTTGTCCAAACGGCAGCAGGAATAACCCCAGGGCGAACGCAACAGAGGTTAGCGCCACAGGAGTGCCAATGGTGCCGAAGTGCGAGACTCCGGCGCCCACCAAGAAGGTAATGCCCGCGCCCACGAACCGGCCGGCTGACGTTGCGAATGCAAACGCGCTGGCGCGGCATTCCGTCGGATACTGCTCCGGAAGCCACAGCGTGTACATGGCGAAATTCGCGCCGCCGAGCCCCAGGAAAAACAGGCAGACCATAAACCACTCGAGCGCGCCGGCCTGCAAATAGAACACGTAGCCGAATGCCAGCAGAATGAAAATGAACATCAACAGGAAATAGATTCCCAGCGTCCGTCTCCGCCCAAGGCGTTCCGCTAGAATCGGCAACACAAGACAGCCCAGAATTGTTCCCACAGAGAGTAGCATGGTGCCGTACGAGGCCAGTCGCGTTGCGGCTGCACGATCAATTCCGGCACGTGCGGCGAGAGTGCCGATGGCCGCGGGCACATACACGGACCCGGCCCACAAGCCGGTAATGGACACGAGCAGATAGGTCGCATTGAGCAGCGTGCGCCGGCGAAGCGCCGGCGAGAACAGCGCCAGAAACGCGCGACTCATCGTCCACTTCCATTCCAGCCGTTCGAGTTTTTTCTGCCAGCGTTTGGGTTCGGCCACGCCGTAGCGAATGAATCCGACGAGCAGCGCCGGCGCGCCGCCCAGCGCGAACATCGCGCGCCAGCCGTAGTGGCTGCCGATGAAGTAGTTCGCGATGGAAGCCAGA
>DASYRO010000251.1:0-10032 GCA_036004385.1 Candidatus Acidiferrales bacterium | reverse complement strand
ACGGCTGCGCGGAAGACGTCGAGGCAACAAATATCCATGCGTTGCCCCGTGGCCGCGCAGAGTTGTTCGTAGAGTTTTTCCGGGCTGCGCCGCGCGAATTCGCGCACGCTGCGCACCCCAAGTTTTTCAAAATCCTTCATCATCGCCGGGCCAACGGACACCAAATCGGACAACTGGCGTGTTTCTGGCATGGGATCTCCTCCGGTAGGCGAATGCATTTTATCGCGTGGGGAAATATCTGGGAAGACCCTGCGCTCATTCGAAAGGTAGCAGGGTGCAGGTTGCAGGTGGCAGGAAAATCAAAACTGTCTCCTGCTTTTTCGTTTCCTATCTGCGTCTATCAGCGTTCATCTGCGATTTCATGATTCCTCCTACTTCCTGCTCCCTGCTTCCTGCTTCCTCGCAAACTGTGTTAACTTCGTCCGGCTATGAAGAAGCGCATCGGCGTGCTGTTGAGCGGGCG
This sequence comes from Candidatus Acidiferrales bacterium, assembly GCA_036004385.1. Lineage (GTDB taxonomy): Bacteria > Acidobacteriota > Terriglobia > Acidiferrales > UBA7541 > JACQDE01. The sequence goes on along the minus strand of DASYRO010000251.1, from coordinate 9,569 downwards.
CGGCTCGAATTTCGAGGCGCTGGCGGAAAGCGTTGCCGCTGGGCGCATCCCCGATGCGGAAATCGCGCTGGTGGTCAGTAATCGCGAAGGCGCGGCGGGCATCGAGAAAGCCAAAGCGCGCGGCATCGAGACGCGCGTCATCCCCTCGAAGGGCTTGCAGCGCGAAGAGCACGATCGCCTGGCCGTCGCCGCGCTGCAGGAAAAAGGCGTCGAGTTGGTGTGTCTGGCGGGTTACATGCGGTTGCTCTCGCCGCTGTTTGTGCGCGCGTTCCCCAACCGCATCTTGAACGTGCACCCGTCACTGCTGCCCGCGTTTCCCGGACTCGAAGCGCAGCGCCAGGCGCTCGAGCACGGTGTGAAGATTTCCGGCTGCACGGTGCACTTCGTGGATGAAAACCTCGATGCGGGGCCGATCGTGATTCAGTCCACCGTCGCCATTCGCGATGACGACACGGCGGAAACGCTTTCCGAGCGCATCCTCCGCGAAGAGCACCGCATTTATTCCGAGGCGGTGAAGATCGTGCTCAGCGGAAATTTCCGCATCGAAGGGCGGCGGGTGATTCAGAAAAGATAGGGTGTAGGGTTTTGGGTATAGGGTTTAGAAACACGGTTCAACAGAAGCTGCCGGCAGAAAAAATGGCTGCGTCTAAAATTTCGATGATGGAAGATTTTCACTGGCGCGGCGTCGTCTTCCAGGCCAGTGAAGGATTAGAAGAACTCGCCGCGCGCGAGAGTCTGACCGGTTACATCGGCTTCGATCCGTCCGCCGCCAGCCTGCACGTCGGCTCGCTGCTGCCGGTGATGATGCTGGCGCGTTTTCAAAAATTCGGCCACAGCCCGATTGCTATCGTCGGCGGCGGCACGGGCATGGTCGGCGACCCCAGCGGAAAATCCGCGGAGCGTCCGCTGCTTTCGCTCGAGCAAATCGAAGAAAACTTGCAGGGCCTGCGCCGGCAGCTCGAGCCCTTTCTCGATTTCCACGCCAAAGAAAATCCCGCGCGCATGGTCAATAATGCCGACTGGCTCGTGCCCATTTCGCTGATGGAATTCCTGCGTGATATCGGAAAATATTTCACCGTAAACTACATGACCAACAAAGAGTCGGTGAAGCGTCGCCTGGAAAGCGAAGAAGGAATTTCCTTCACCGAGTTCAGCTACATGCTGCTGCAAGCCTACGATTTTCTCACCTGCTTCGATCGCTACCACTGCCTGCTGCAAATGGGCGGCAGCGACCAATGGGGCAACATCACCGCGGGCATGGACCTCATCAAGCGCTTGCGCCGCGCGCAGGCGCACGGGCTGGTGTTTCCGCTGGTGACCACGGCCACCGGCTCAAAATTTGGCAAGACAGAAGCGGGCACGGTGTGGCTGGATGAAAAACTTACTTCGCCGTACCGCTTCTACCAATTCTGGTTTAATACGGACGACCGCGACACCGTCACGTACCTGAAGTTTTTCACGTGGCTGAGCCGCGCAGAAATCGAAGAGATGGAACACGCGCTAAAGAAGTCGCCGCAGGAGCGCGCGGCGCAAATCCGCCTGGCGCGCGAAGTCACGCGGCAAGTGCACGGCGAAACGGCGCTGGCGCGCGCGGAAAAAGCGTCAAAGGCGTTATTCGGCGAGGAAATCAGCACGCTCACGCAGGAAGAACTTCTCGATGTTTTGCAGGAAGCGCCGTGCACTCGGCTCGAGCGCGGGAAATTGCATGGAAAAGGAATGCCGGTCGTGGATTTTGCCGTGCTGGCCGGACTCGCCGCGTCCAAGGGCGAAGCGCGCCGGCTGCTCGAAGGCGGCGGCGTGTACCTCAATAACCGCCGCATCGCCGATGCGAAGTCTTCCGTCACCCTCGACGACGCGCTGCACGGCCGCTTCGTCGTCCTCCGCCGCGGGCAAAAAGAATTCCGTCTGGTTGAATTGCAGAATTAGCGGAAGCCGCGCGGCGGGGTTACGGCGTCAGGTCTTCCGCCTTCACGATGCGCGTGAAGGGCAGCTTCGCCTCTTCGTTTACCTGCTTGACGTGTTCCGGATTTTGCGCCTCGAACAAGCACATGCAGTGCGCTTCTTCCGGCAGGAACATACTGCGGATGTAACGCACGGGCTTGCCTTCGGCGGTGAACTTTTTGCTGGTTTCGATGGCCGCTTTTTGCGCTCCGGCGAGTTGTTCCTTCGTAATTCCCGGGAGATTCCGGTCCACCATGAAAACGGACATGTTGCGCCTCCTTGCAGCGATGTCGGTTGAGAGATTGGAGGTTACCGCCGGGCCGCGGTCAGGTCAAGAAAATGGGAGAACCAACTGGCGGCCTATTCTGTCACTTATTGTCTTTCTCTGCGCCCCTCCGCGTTCTCTGCGTCTCTGCGTTAATGCTTCGTCATTCCCGCTTCGCGCTCTTTGTTTTTTGAATCTCAAATTTGAAATTTGCTATTTTCTATTTTCTGTTTTCTATTTTCCGCTTTTAGAATCCCATAATGTTGTAGCCGCAATCCACGTACACCACTTCGCCGGTCACGCCGGAAGAAAGATCCGAGGCCAGAAACAGTGCGGTGTCACCAACTTCGGTGACTTCGACGTTGCGCCCCAGCGGCGCGCGTTCCGCGTGCGCCTTGAGCATGTCGCCGAAGCCGCTGATACCGCGCGCGGCGAGCGTCTTCACGGGCCCGGCGGAAATCGCGTTTACGCGGATGCGTTTTTTGCCGAGGTCGAACGCCAGATAGCGCACGGACGCTTCGAGCGCGGCCTTGGCCACGCCCATCACGTTGTAGCGCGGCACGACTTTTTCGGAGCCGTAGTAGGTCAGCGTCATGATGCTGCCGCCGTCTTCCATCAGCGGCGCCGCGGCGCGCGCCAGCGCCACCAGCGAATAGACGCTGACGTCGTGCGCGATGCGAAATCCTTCCCGCGAGGTGGTGATGAACTCGCCTTTCAAATCCTCCGCCGGGGCGTAGGCCACACTGTGCACCAGTGTATGAATTTTTCCGTACGCGGATTTCAGCTCGTCGAAGAGCGCGGCGATTTCTTCGTCGCGCGAGACATCGCACTGGAACGCGCGCGCCCCGGGAATATCCGCGAGCAGGCTGACGCATTCTTCCTTCAAGCGTTCGTTCTGATAGGTGATGACAAGCTGCGCGCCCGCGGCGTGCAGTTTTTGCGCGATGGCCCAAGCGATGGAGCGTTTGTTGGCCACACCGAAGACCACCGCGGTGCGCCCGGCTAGGGAGATCATCTTTCTCCTCCGAGAAGAGTTAGAGGATAGCAGGTATGCGCGTGGGCAGAAAATCGAAACTCGACATTCGATATTCGCAAATCGCCATTCGTAACTCGAAGGCCGCGGTACGCTGCGGGTTGCTCGGACTGAGTATCGAATATCGAATTTCGAATATCGTCTTCACGAACGTTCCGCGAGGCGCTTCAGGTAGCCGAGCCACAGGCGGTCGCGCCGGGCTACAGCGTGACGCATGAAGATTTTGTCGAAGAAGACGCCGAGACGGCTGGGGAATGAATAGGCGTCGCGCATGTGCACGTGCGTGCCGCCGTCGGGCAGTGGCTCGAGATCCCAGGCCTGCGCGCCGCGCACGCCGTGCACATCCTTGAACTGCCATTCCAGTGACTGCCCGGGATGGAAGCGCGTGACCATCGCGGTCATGGAGATTTCTCTGCTCCCGATTTTTCCGGTGATGCGCAATCGCTGTCCGACGGCGAAATCCGCGGCGCCGCCGAGCAGCTCGAATTCCGCGCTGATGTCGCGTCCATACCAGTACACCATGCGCTGCGGCACGAAGAACGCCGCCACGCGTCCGGGCGGCGCAGCAATATCCACGGTGAAGGAAAGCCGGGCCATGCGGAGAGTGTAGCGGGGGGTTTATCTCCCCGCAAGATGTACCGCCGGCTTCCAGCCGGCGATTTTTTCCGGTTCAATTTGACGACGGGAGCCCTGGTTGGACGCGCGGTATGCGCTGAACCACACCAAAACGCCGGCTGGAAGCCGGCGGTACGAAGAGCCCGCTACAGCGCGCGCAGGTCCGCGAGCAGCCGCGCCATGGCGCGGCGAAAATCTTCGGCGGTCTGCAGATAAAAGCGGCGCGGGGTGAGGTTGCGCAGCAGGCGCGAGAGATCGTCAAAATCGTATCCCGCGCCAAAGCGGTATTGCAGGTGATAGATGCGATAGTCGCGGCCACGCGGCGCGGCCACCGGAGAAAGGTCCGAGCCGCGGTCGAAGATCACCGGAGCGCTGACCACGATAAACACGCGCAGCGGCTCGGACGCCGGAGATGCGCCATCGCTGCCGCCATTTCCTCCGTTGCCCGCGTGCGCGGGCGGGGCGGAGACAGACTGCGCCAGTCGGCGCTCTAAAACGTCGCGAAAGAACGCGGCGTTCTGGCGGCGCCCGGCCAGCGCCTGCACTGGAATGCTGAGCGGATTCATCTGGTCGAGCGCGGCGCTCAAGCGACGCCAGTTGAGCCCCCCGGCAGCGTCCTGCTCGAAGATGATGCTGCGGCGAAGCGTGTCCACCGCGGTGATGTGCAGCGACCCGCTGGGAATTTCCATCTGCGAAAAAACCTTCACGATGCCCAGCATGCGCGCGAGGTTCTGCTGGTGCCTCGTGCGCAGCGACCGCGCGCGGTGTTGCACGGTTTCGGGCAAACCGGACATGCCGGGTGACGGTGTCGTCGGCTCGGTGGCGGCAAAATTCACCAGCAGTTCGATTTGCACGGGGCGCCGCGTCGGCACAGGCAGCCACAAGCGCGACTTGATTTCCCGCAAGGGCTCGCGTTCCTGGTCCACGGCGCGCTGGAAAAATTCAACCGGCGGAAGGTCGCGGGAAATATCCGGCAGGGGATCGCCGCTGAGCGCGCGGACTTTGAACGAACGTGTAGCCACGCTGCGCAGTCCGCTGACGCGGTCGAAAAGGACGAAGCCCGCGGTGTAATCCCCGGGCCGCACCAGCGCCTGCGTGGAAAACTCAAAGTAGGCCTGCTTGGGCACACGTTCGAGAAGGCGCGTGCCGACGGTGCCGCGCTCGTCCAGCCAGCCCGCCGCTCCCGCTTCCTTCACGCGGACTTCGAGGAACAACTGATACGTGGGGCCGAGCCGGGCGAGGGCCTTAGCCGGAACGCGGACGCGGAATTCCACGGTCAGCCGCTGAAGAATGGAAAGCTGCGGAGGAGAAACCTCCACGGACCACGGCAGGTCGGCGCGGTTGGTTTCGCGGATCCAGTCCGCAAAAGGGATTTCCGGCGGGGCGTCGCTGGTGGTGGCGTCCTGCGCAAACAGCGGCGCCGCGGCGAAAAACATCGCGGCGATAAGAATTTGAAATTTGAGATTTGAAATTTGAAATGGCCACCAACGGGAAACTCTCCCGTGCTGGATAGAGCCAGCGTGGTACGCCCGGTGGCGAGCAAGATGGCGCACGGCGCGGACAGCCATAACGAGGCGTCGCGCCAAACGCGCCACGAGACGGGCCGGGCTGGAAAAATACAAACGCACGGGGAGGGACGCTCAACAGGATTCTACGACGACCACCGCCGGAAAAAAAGCCAGAAGGCAACATCCACTGACGCGGAATGCAGTTTTCGGCGGAAACCAGAGAAACGCATCCCGCAATCACTCCATTACCCTTCACTCCATCTTTTCCGCCGGTGCTTTACCAGCGAGTCGCTGAATCGTTTCTACTGCAATTCCAGAAGCACGAGGGAAATGTCGTCGGTGGCAGGGCCGTGGCGGAAGGCTTCGACATCGCGCAGGATGGCCTGCTTCATATCCGCAAGCGGCAGCGCGGCGTGGCGGCGCACGATTTCCGTGAAGCCCTCCATGCCAAGCATTTCATCGTGCTCATTCCAGGCTTCGGTGAGCCCGTCGGTGTACAGCACGACGCGTTCGCCGGACGCGAGGTCGAATTCCTCGGAGGCATCAGAGGGTATAGCTTCATCGAGCATGCCCAGCACGGTGCCGCGCGCCTGCAGCAAGCGCGCTTCGCCCGCGCGCGAAAGATAGATGGCCGGAGGATGTCCGCCGGCGGCGAAGCTCATGCGCGCGCCGTGCGCAGTCAGGCGCACGATGGCCATGGTGAAATAAAACCCGCTGACGCGAAGCTGCTGCACCACAAAACGGTTGAGCTGCCGCAGCATCTCGCCCGCGTCCACGCGCCGCTCCAACAGCGACATCGTTTCCGAATAAATGCGGTTGGCGATGAGCGCGGAGCTGATGCCGTGCCCGGAGACGTCGCACACCAGCAGGTTCAGATGGCCGTCGTCGAGCGGCATCACGTGGCCGAAATCGCCGCCGATGGAATTCACGGGGAAGTACGCGGTCTCCACGGCCACGCGGCCCCAGCGGATGCACTTCGGCGCGAGGCTCTGCTGCACGCTATTGGCGAGCACGAGCTCGGCTTCGATTTCGCGCGCGCGTTTTTCGAGCTGCGTGTTGGCCTCGCGGAGTTTTTCCTCGGCGTGTTTCTGGTCGCTGATGTCCGTAAAGGTGACCACGCTGAAGACGCGCCCGTCGGGGTCTTCGACAACGCGCGCGGAAATTACCACGGGCACGCGCGAGCCATCGCGCCGCGGGATGTAGAACTCGTAGCGGTTTCGGCCCACCTGCTCGCTGCGCGCGATCTGCTGCATCAGGAAGTCGCGGTCGTCGCCTGCGTAGAAATGCGCTGCGGGGCGGCCGAGCACTTCGGCGACTCCGTAGCCCGCCATCTGGGCGAGACATTCGTTCAGGAAGATGATGTTGTTGCAGTCGTCGACGATGAGCACGCCCTCGTTGAGCGTTTCGAGGATGCCTTCCATCTGCGTGATCCAGTCGGGCTTGTTCAGTTCAGTCATTTTCGGTGGAGAGAACATTGTAATGGATGCAGGGAGCGGGACGATAGGTGCAGGCGGCGCGCACCGGGCACGCGCTCAATACCAGTCGATGTCCAGCTTGAGGTGGTGCTTTTCCATGCCGGTCTTCACTAAGTGGAAGGCATCGTCCACGTTGTCGGCGAACTGCAGCAGGCCGTATTCATCCTTGTTGATGACGCCCCAGCGCTGCAGCGCGCGCCAGTTCAGCACGTCGTCCCAGAAGCGCCGGCCGTAAATCAGAATCAGGTTGCGCCGGCGGAGCTTGCCCGTCTGCAGCAGCGTGAGCATTTCCCAGAGCTCATCCATCGTGCCGAAGCCGCCGGGAAAAACGATCAGGGCCTTGGCGAGTTGCGCGAACCACAACTTGCGCATGAAGAAGTAGTGGAAATTGAAGTTCAGCTCCGGACTGATGAACGGATTGGGTAGCTGCTCGTGCGGCAACTGGATGCCCAGGCCGATGGATTTGCCGCCGGCTTCCGCGGCGCCGCGATTGGCGGCTTCCATGATGCCCGGGCCGCCGCCGGAGCAAACCACGAAGCGGCGCGGGTTGTCGCCGAGCGTCAGCGACCACGCCGTAATGCGCCGGGCCAGTTCGCGCGCTTCTTCGTAGTAGCGGGACATTTCCACGGCGCGATGCGCTTCACGGATTTTCTGCTGCCGCGCGGGAGTCATGCGCCCTCGCATCGCGCGCTCGACCTTTTGCAGCCGCGCGCGGGCCACGTCGCGCGGAAAAACGCGCGCGGAACCGAAAATCACGATGGTGTCGCCGACTTTTTCCTGGCGCAGGCGTGTGAGCGGGTCGAAGTATTCAGCCATGATGCGCAGCGGCCGCGCCGTCAGGCTGTCCATGAAGGCTTTGTTCTTGTACGCCACCTTGGCGTGACGCAGTTTTTGATTTCCAGCCATTCGCTCACCCCGGCAAGTTTTCGCGCGAAGGCATTGTAGTCGAAATGAAACTCCAAGATGCAAAAGTTGCAGCGTCGCAAATTGAAAGAGTCAAGAGCGCGGGCCGGTTCTATAGCGGCGAGTGTTTGTAGGTCGCGGTTTTAGCCGCGACAAAAAATCCGGGCGCAGCGCGCACATCGCTGCCGCAGGCGTTCGCGGAGGCACCGGGCGAAGCGACAATGTCGTACTTCCGGCGCTGAAGCCCCGGTCGTTGGCAAGTCTCTAGGTCGCGGCTGAAGTCGCGACCCACAACCCTCCGAACAAGCAACAGGGTCATTCAGCGAGCCAACCCGCCTCAGCGGGCCGTGCGTCCAACAGGAAAGGATTTGTAGGGCCGGAGCGTGCTCCGCCCGTACAATGGATAGCGGGGCGACAAGGTGTCGACAAAAATGAAACGCAAACTGATCCTTTCCCTACTGATTGCATTGCTGGCTGCCGGCGCGGCATTCGCGCAGGCTCCGCCGGGACCCTTGCCGCCCAAGCCGGGCCAGAAAATCCAGCAGCCGCCTCCGGACAAAGCACAGATCCGCGTGCGCGTGCAGATGGTCTCCACCCCGGTGACCGTGCGCGACAAATCCGGCGAGCTGGTGCTGGAGCTGGAGAAAAAAGATTTCCGCATCTTTGATAACGGCGTCGAGCAGCGCGTGGAGGATTTCGACCTCGGGGGCGATCCCATCTCGCTGGTGGTTGTCGCGGAGACCAGCTCGCGCATCGAAGCGTTGCTGCCCGCTGTGCGGCGCACGGGCATCGTGCTGACCGAAAACGTCGTGGGACAGACCGGCGAAGCCGCGGTGGTAGCGTTTGACGACGACGTTCGGCTTGACCAGCAATTCACCGCCGACCACGCGCGCATCGGCAAAGCCATCGAGTCGCTGCGCATGGGCACCAGCGGCACGCGGCTCTATGATGCGCTGGCCGAAGGCGTCAGCCTGCTGAAAGACCGCCCGCTGAACCGCCGCCGCGTGATCCTCGTCGTCGCCGAAGCCGCGGACAGCGGCAGCGAGCGCAAGCTCGGCGAAGTGCTGCGCGAGGCGCAGCTCGCCAACGTGGTGATCTACAGCGCGACGCTTTCCTCCACGGCGGCGCAACTCCGCGCCAAGCCGAAACAGTCCGGGCCGTATCCCATCGGGCCGGAAGGAACATTTCCCGTGCCGGGACGCGCCGGCCAACCGCAGACTCCGACCTCGGAGCAGCAGGAGCGCAGCCGGCACATGGACCTGGGCGCGCTGCTGGCGATGATCGTCACGCAAGGGATCAACACGGTGGAAGACAGTTCGCTCGACCTGGCCACGGCCGGCACCGGAGGGCTGAACCTGAAATCGTTCAAGGATGCGGCTATTGAAAAAGCGCTTTCGGAAATCGGCGCAGAACTCCACGCGCAGTACATGCTGGCCTACCGGCCCACCGGAACCGATCCCGCGGGCTACCACGAAATCAAAGTGGAAGTTTCACGCCGCGGCCTGAGAGTGCGCTCCCGCCCGGGGTACTACATCACGCCGTAAAACACGTTGGAAGGTTTGCAGGTTGGAATGTTGGAAGGTTGAATCGTACCCTTGAGCCGCGCGGGCTGCGGTTTGTTGTCATCCTGAACGAAGCGGCGCGCCATCAGCACGCGCCGCGCAGTGAAGGATCTCTCCTTCTCTCTCTGGCTATGTCACTCTGTGACTCTGTCACTCTGAAACTTTCCATCCTTCCAACTTTCCAACCTGCAAACTTGCTCCTATCCCTCGTACGGAAACCGGTGGATGGCTTCAATGCATTCGGCGAGCGCCTTCAGCAGCGTGTCG
>DASYRO010000250.1:0-1978 GCA_036004385.1 Candidatus Acidiferrales bacterium | reverse complement strand
GTCCTGCATGTATTCCACGCTCTTGCGGTACCACTGGTTGTTGAACGAGGAGAAATGATGCGCAGAGCTGTTCCACTGGTCGTAGATGTCCGCATGGCAACGCTGGCAGGCGTCCGAACGCATGAAAAACTCGGCAGGAATCAATCCACCGTGCTTGGTCTGCGCGGAACTCGGAAAGAAGCGGCCCTGGGGGCCATCGCCTTCGCCCTCCATGGCCAGCGGCGGCATCGCCGGATTCTTGATGACGTGCTCGCGCCGCCAGGGCACTTCCCGCAGCCACCACGCGCCGGCCGAAATAAATGCAATTGCGGCGAAGGACGCTGCGAAGCGCAGCGCCGGTCGCTGCCACAAGCGACGGCGAAGGCTGGTGGCGATCAGCACCGCCAACCCGAGAACGCTGACAAAAATGTGCGCGTAAAGTAGCGGCTGAAAGCGGCGCATGCCGCCGGTGAAAAAAAGTGCAATGCCGAGCGCCGCGCCGACGGCGAGGAGCAGCCAGCCGCTCCGCGCCGCAAGGGATTCCCGGTGCAGCAACGGCGCCAGGCCAAAGAGCATCCATGCAGCCAATAAAACTCCTGCGGCGAGGTGAAGTAGCTCAGCGGCGATAAACGAGAGCTCGGCGGTGGGAACGGCGTAGAGATACAGGCCGGTCAGCCCCAGCAAGGCGACAGCAACATTGCGGAACACTTGCACGGCAGGCGAGCCCCCACTCCCCGACGGATTGCATGCGATTACAAGCTACCCGCGCGCGGGAACAGTGTCAACCGCGCGGCGCGGTGATGGGAAATCCTTCGCTTCGCTCGGGATGACAACGCAAACATACGGTGGGCGATTGAGGCGATCAGATCGGCGGTCTAGCCCACGGGCCGAGCGCATCTTCGAGGCAGCGCGCGACGCCGAGAACGTTTTCTTCTTCCCACGGCCGGCCGACGATTTGAACGCCGATGGGCAATCCTTCCGGCGATTTTCCGGCGGGGACCACGGCCGCAGGATTGCCCAGCAAATTGAACCATTGCGAGTATTGCATCGCGTCCAGATACGAAACGCGACCGTCCCGGCGGGACCACTGAAGCACACCATGCTTCGGCGCCGGCCCGGATGATACCGGACACAGCAGCACAGGGAATTTTTCCATCTCCGCGAGCAGCCGCACGAAGCACGCGTCGCGCTCGAGCCACGTCTGTAGAAGTTCCTCGCCGGTGAGCGGACCTGCGGACCCGGCGGTGTCGAGGTAGTCGCGCATGGTCGGTGCCATCTCGCTCTCTCTGCCTGCGTAGAGCGGAGCAATCAATGTCGCGCCCACGCGGCCGAAAAAATTCCACCAAAGTTCCGCCGCGCGCTCGAGTCCAGTCGGCGTAAATGCCGCTACGGAAAACCCCGCCGAGCGCAGCGCTTCCGCCGCGCGACGCACGACAGAACGCGTTTCCGGCGTGACCGGCGCGGAGGCATGCTCTTCGAAATAGCCAATGTTTATGCGGCGAATCTCGTCACCGCAGCGCCGCCGCACAGGAACCGGCGCGGAGCAAACGTCGCCGACATCCGGCCCGGCGAGTGCTTCGAAAAGAATCTCGAGATCGCGCGCCGTTCGCGCCATCGGGCCGACGACTCCCAGCAGAGCGAACGGTCCTCCGGAGGGCGGATAGTGACCCGTCGACGGAATGCGTCCCGGCGTGGGCTTCAGTCCGCAGATGCCGCAATAATGCGCGGGCACGCGGATGGAGCCGCCGCCATCACTGCCGATGCCTCCGGCCGAACACCCGGCAGCGATGGCTGCCGCTTCGCCGCCGCTCGATCCGCCGGGCGTGCATGCGACGTCCCAGGGATTGTTTGTCTGCCCGTGCAGAAGATTTTCCGTGACGTAGGCCATCAGCAATTCGGGCACGTTCGTATTTCCGAGAATAATTGCGCCCGCGTGACGCAGGCGCACGACCAGCGGTGCATCCGCTGTGGCAATATTTCCCGCGCGCAGCCGCGTGCC
>DASYRO010000249.1:0-4140 GCA_036004385.1 Candidatus Acidiferrales bacterium | reverse complement strand
TTGCTCCAGTTCCTGCAACGTGATTGTTTGATCCAGCGTGAATTCGCCGACCGCAGTGCGCGCAATTTCCGCCAGATGCGCGCCGCTTCCCTGCCGCAGGCCGATGTCGTGCGCCAACGAACGGATGTACGTTCCGGCGGCGCATTCAATGACGCAGCGCACCAGCGATCCTTCCACGCCGGTAATGCGGAATTCGAACACTTCCACGTCCACGGGTTTCAATTCGACAGGTTTTTTCTTGCGGGCCAGCTCATAAGCGGGACGCCCGTGAATTTTCTTTGCCGAGTAGGGCGGCGGCATCTGCGCGAAGCGGCCGGTGAACTCCGCGGCGAGCGCTTCGGCCTGTTCGCGGGAAATTTCCGGTGCGGTATCGGGGCCGGCCGGCTGGCCGTCGGCGTCGTACGTGTCCGTGGCAAATCCGAAGCGGATGGCGCAGGCATAGCGCTTGCGGCGGCCGGCGTAAAAACGCGCGAGGCGCGTGGCGCGGCCCAGCAGTAGCGCGAGCACGCCGGTCGCCAGCGGGTCCAACGTGCCTAGATGGCCGACTTCGCGGAAACCGAGGATATGGCGGACGGCGTCCACCACGTCGTGCGACGTCTTTCCGGCGGGCTTGTTAATCAGCAGCGCGCCTTCCACGGGAGGCGCAGGGCGTTTGCGGGGCATCAGAGTTTTTCAGAATGTCAGGATTCGTGCTGCTTCTTGGTTTCGCGCAGCAGTTCGTCAATGCGCTGGCCGTATTCCTCGCTGCGGTCGAGAACGAATTGCAGCTCCGGGCTGCGCCGCATGCGCAAGCGCGCGCCCAGCTCGCGGCGGATGAATCCGGCGGCGGCGGTTAAGCCGGCGAGCGTGGAGGCGTGCTCTTCTTCCGTGCCCATCACGCTCACGAATATGCGCGCAAGCTTCAGGTCGGGCGAGACGCGGACTTCGGTGACTGTCACCATCCCGGCGATGCGCGGGTCTTTCAGCTCGCCCACAACCATGGAGCTGATTTCGTGGTGAATTTCTTCGGCGATGCGTTCGTGCCTGTGTCCGGCAACGGTCATGGGTTCGCCCTGTGCTCAGCAGGCAAATAGCAGATCCCTCGCTCCGACAAAAACCATCGGGACTCGGGATGGCAATCGTTTTTTATTTTCGGCGCAGGGCGTCACAAGAATTCCATCTCCTGGGAAACGAGATCGCGGCCGAGAATGCGCTCGGCTTCGGCGGCGACGTGGTCCAGCGATTCGCGCAGGTGCTGCTCGTCGTTGGAAAGCGTCACGATGCCGACCAGCGCGCGTTGCCACACATCCTGATGGTCCAGCTCCGCGACAGCTACATTGAAGTGCTGACGCAGCCGGTCTTTCAGGCTGCGCAGCACCTGGCGCTTATCCTTCAGCGAGCGCGCGTCGGGGATGTGGATTTCGAGAGTGAGGAGGCCGATCGGCATGTCCGATCACCCTGAGAGCAATGCGCCACCGCCGAGATTCTCCGCTCGCTTCCTTCGCTTCGCTCTGGACAAGCAGAATGACAGCGCACATTGAGGCGGAGCTAGGCGGTGCTGCCCACGACGGCCAGCTTCTGCACCGTGAAGCACTCGATGATATCGCCGATTTTGACGTCCGCAAAATTGGCGATGCCGATTCCGCACTCGAATCCGGCGCGCACTTCGCTGACGTCGTCCTTGAAGCGGCGCAGCGAGCTGATGCGGCCGGTGAAGATGACGACGTTGTCGCGGAGCAGGCGGACTTCTGCGTCGCGCTTCACCAGGCCGTCCTGAATATAACATCCGGCAATGGCGCCGACGCCTTTGATGCGGAACGTGTCGCGGACTTCCGCGCGGCCCAGATAGGTTTCCTTGAAGACCGGCTCGAGCAGGCCGGCGAGCGCTTTCTTAATTTCGTCCACCAGCTCGTAGATGATGGTGTAGGTGCGGATTTCGACTTCTTCCTGCTGCGCCAGGTCGCCGGCCTTGCGGTCTGGGCGCACGTTGAAGGCGATAATGAGAGCGTTGGAAGCGGAGGCAAGGAGCACGTCGGTTTCCGCGACGGCCCCGACGCTGGCGTGAATAATCTTCAGCCGCACTTCTTCGGTGGAAAGCTTGGGCAGCAATTCGCTCAACACCTCCACGGAACCTTGCACATCGGCCTTGACGACCACGGGGAGTTCTTTGACCTCGCCGGCCTTGAGCTGTTCGTGCAACTGGTCGAGCGTGATGCGCGAGCCCAGCGAACGCGCCAGCGTGGCTTCGCGGCGCTTGGACTGGCGGTATTCCACGATGTGGCGGGCTTTGGCTTCGTCGGCCACCTGGAACTGGTCGCCGGCCTCCGGCACGCCTTGCAGGCCGAGCACTTCCACAGGCGAGGAAGGCGGCGCCGCTTTAGCCGGGCGGCCGCGGTCGTCAAACATGGCGCGGACTTTTCCGTACACCGCGCCGCAGATAAAGACGTCGCCGACGCGCAACGTGCCGTTCTGCACGAGCACGGTGGCCACGGGGCCGCGGCCCTTGTCCACGCGCGATTCCAGCACGGTGCCTGTGGCCGGCGAATCGGGATTGGCCTTCAGCTCGCGCAGGTCGCCGACGAGCAGAATAGATTCCAGCAGACGTTCGAGATTCGTCTTTTGCTTCGCGGAAACTTCTACCACCACAGTTTCGCCGCCCCATTCTTCCGGCGTCAAGCCGCGGTCGGCGAGCTGGCGCTTGACGCGCTCCGGCTGGGCGTCAGGCTTGTCAATTTTATTGATGGCGACCACGATGGGCACTCCGGCGGCTTTGGCGTGGTCAATGGCTTCGAGCGTCTGCGGCATGATGCCGTCGTCGGCGCCCACAACGAGCACGACGATATCCGTGACGCGCGCGCCGCGAGCGCGCATGCGCGTGAAGGCTTCGTGGCCCGGCGTATCAATGAACACGATGCGCCGGCCGTCCACGTCCACCTGCGATGCGCCGATGTGCTGCGTGATGCCGCCGGCTTCTCCGCCGGCGACGTCCGTGCTGCGCAGCGCGTCGAGCAGGCTGGTCTTGCCGTGGTCCACGTGACCCATGACGGTAACCACAGGCGGACGCGGCGAAGTCTTGCCGCTGGTTTCCACCTTGGCGGTTTCCTGGACGACTTCCTCTTCGAAAGAAATCACGTGGACGATGCCGCTGAATGCTTCGGCCAGCGACGTGGCCGTCTGCGTATCCAGCGCCTGGTTGATGCTGGCAAACACGCCGCGGTCCAGCAGCGTTTTCAATAGGTCCTTTGCGCGAACGTCGAGTTTTTCCGCGAGCTCGCGTACGGTGACGCCTTCGGTGATGGTGATTTCGCGAGGCTCGCGCGGCGGAGCGACCGCGGCCGGTTCCAGCCGGGCGGCGCGGGCGCCGGGCGCTCCAGGGCGCGAACGCACCGGATGCAGCTTGCGCTCGCCTTCCTCGAATCGTTTCTCTGCCGAGGGCCGCGCGCGTGCGGCGGGCTTGCGCGCGTAGATGGGTTTACCAGGCTCCGCCTTGGGAGGAACTCGCTCCTGTGGCGATACGGGAGCAGATCGTCCTGCGCCGCGTTGCATGGGACGCGTCGGCTGGTCAGGGCGCATGGGATGGCGCGGAATTCGTCCGGCTGCCGGGGCACCGGCCGCCGCGGGACGTGCCGTGGCGGGCTTGTCTCTGAATAGCGGGCGTGACGGCAACTTGGCAATGGGTTGGCCTGGCGTGGCCAGCGGTTTCGCCGGTGGAGTGGAAACCGTCGAAGGACGAGGCGGCGCGGGCTTAGCGGGCGTGGCGGCGGGTCGCGCAGCCGCAGAACCACCAGCCGCTGCAGGGGGCGCTGGAGCAGTCTTTGGCGGCGCAATGCCAGTTCGCGCGGGCGGAGCAGCGGCCGGAGGCGGAGCTTTGGGCGCCGCGGCAGGCGCGGCCGGTTTCGCAGCCGCGGGCGCAGGTGCGGAGGGCGCAGCGGACGGCGCGCCGGGTTTTGCAGCAGTAGGAGGAGCAGCCGGAGCCGCGGGCTTTGCCGGCGGAGCTGCGGGACGCATGCGCGCGGCTTTGGCGGCGGCATCCTTGGCTACTTTTTCGGCGGCCGCGGAGGCTTCGGCTTGCGCTTCCGCGTCCGCGATGGCGTGGAAATGCTGGCGGACTTTAACGGCAACGGATTCGTCGATGGAGCTGGAATGGGTCTTTTTCTCAGT
>DASYRO010000248.1:0-2387 GCA_036004385.1 Candidatus Acidiferrales bacterium | reverse complement strand
CGCGGCAGCGATGAAGTAGGGGCGCTGCTTCCTGCGCCCTACGCAAACAAAAGGGGAACGACGAATGGCGATAGAACGCACTCTAGCAATCATCAAACCCGACGCAATGATCCACAATCTTTCAGGCGAGATTCTGTCTCGCATTCACAGCGCTGGGTTCCAGATAGTGGCAATCAAATCTCTGCGCCTCACCAAAGCTGAAGCGGAAGGCTTCTATGCCGTGCACCGCGGAAAGGGTTTTTTTGAAGACGTCACCGCGTTCATGAGCTCGGGCAAAGTCATTGTCATGGTGCTGGAGTTGGAAGGCGCCATCCGCAAGTGGCGCGACACCATGGGCGCGACGAATCCCGGCAACGCCGCGCCGGGCACCATCCGTCGCGAGTTCGGCACGAGCATTCAGAACAATTGCACGCACGGCTCCGACGCGCCGGAAACCGCCGCATTCGAGATCAGCTACTTTTTTCCCGGCAACGAACTTCTTTAGTTTTCTCTCTCAATTACTTCTGCTGTGACTCTCAGAGCCGAAGAACTTAATCGGCCGGGAGAATCTCTCCCGCCATTTTTCCGGCGCACTTCGGGTAGAATGCCGCTCATGGGCATCATTCGAGAGGCCGGCAGGCTTTTTATTTTTCTCGGCGTGATGTTCGTCGCGCTGGGCGTGGTGCTGTATTTCGGCGCGAAGCTGCCGTTCCGGCTGGGCCAGTTGCCCGGCGACATCGTTTATCGAACGAAGAATGGTCTGTTTTATTTTCCGATTGTGAGTTGCCTGCTGCTGAGCGCAATCGTTACCGTGCTGGCGTGGCTGGCGGCGCACATCCGGAGATGAGCCGATGACTCAGTTCACCTTCAATCTCGCTCCCGAGCGCAAGACGTGGACAGTCACCGAGCTGACCGCGCGCATCCGCGACATGCTGGCCATCGAGTTCGCGGACATCCACGTTCAGGGAGAGATTTCCAATTTCAAGCAAGCGCAGTCCAAACACTGCTACTTCACGCTGAAGGACGACAAGGCGCAGATTCGCTGCGTGTGTTTTCACACACACGCGCGGCTGTTGAAATTCCGTCCGGAAGACGGCTTGCACGTTACCGTGCGCGGGTCCATCCGTGTTTACGAGGCGCGCGGCGAATACCAGCTCTACGTCGAGCAGATCGAGCCGGTTGGTTTGGGTGCGTTGCAACTCGCCTTCGAGCAACTGAAAAGGAAACTCGCCGCCGAGGGACTTTTTGACGAAGCGCGCAAGCGGCCGCTGCCGGTGTTGCCGCAGCGCATCGGCATTGTGACATCGCCTTCCGGCGCGGCGCTGCGTGATTTTCTGCGCATCCTGAAAAAACGTTTTCCCGGCGCGCGCGTGGTCATCTATCCCGTACGTGTGCAGGGCGACGACGCCAAGCGCGACATCGTCGAAGCGCTGAAATACCTGACGCGCAAGCAACTCGTGGATGTGATCGTGCTCGCGCGCGGCGGCGGCTCCATCGAGGATTTGTGGGCCTTCAACGAAGAAATCGTCGCACGCGCCATTGTGGCTTGCACCATACCTGTGATTTCCGCCGTGGGCCATGAGACCGACTTCACCATCGCCGATTTTGCCGCGGACGTGCGCGCCTCCACGCCGTCGAACGCCGCGGAAATCGTGGTACGCGCGCGACAGGAATTTCTCGCACAGATTGCCGGCTACGAACAGCAGCTCGTGCAGCAGATGCGCTATCGGCTGCTGGAGTGGCGCAGCCAGTTGCAGGAGCTATTCACGCACCCGGGTTTCCGCCGCCTCGAAGACATGCTGCACCAGGGCCAGCAGCAGCTGGACGAAATCAGCGCGCGCATGGCGGAGTTTCTCCAGGGCCGGATGCGCGAAGTGCGGCAGCGCTTGATGATTGCGCAGGCGCGCATACGGGCGTTCGACCTTCGCCGCCGCATCCCGCCGTTGCGGTTGCGATTCGAACAGCGCGAAATCGACCTGCGAGCGCGCATCGCGCGGCTGCTCGAGGGGCAACGGCAGCGCGTCGAACGGCTGATGCTGCAGTTAGACGAGCGCAGTCCTCTGCGCACGCTGGAACGCGGCTATGCAATTGTCACGGATTCCGCCGGGGTCACTGTGCGCGACGCCGCACAGGTCGCGATCGGCGATGAGCTAGCCGTGCGGCTCCGTCGCGGGCGGCTGGCTGCGGAAGTGAAAAGGAAAGACTGAAGCGAGGAGGCAAGGACGTAAGGCGATAAGAACGCGCGAATATTCAAATGGCGCGCTGGCGGGCATAGGCCCGCCGTTTGCATTCCTGCATGGTTATTACTTCTTCTTTTTTTTCTTTTTCCCGGCTTGTTGCGCCGCGAGACGGTCGCGCATCTCGTCATAGGTGGCGATGATTTGCGGCAAGCTCATGGCTCCGCCGCG
>DASYRO010000247.1:0-2171 GCA_036004385.1 Candidatus Acidiferrales bacterium | reverse complement strand
CAACGATTGTTTTCATCGCTCACTCCGTTTCCCGAGGGATTTTCGGTGCATCTTGAGATACGAGATACCGAAACTGAATGTTCCGCGGCTCCTCGCAGGTGCGAGTTTCTGATCCATCAGGCCTACCGTTTGCCGGACTAGATTTACGAGGGGAGCACAACGCGCTCGCACCGCCATGGAGAAGTCTCAAACAAGGTGCCCCTGGCGATCTCTCCCTGAATTTCCGGTCTATACTCGCAGAGAATTTTGCGGTAAAAGGATGAGTCTCGTAAGCGGGCGATGAGTCCCGAATTTCTACGCCGCGTGTAGCTGCGTCGGCGACCGTGAGGGAAAAATGAAAAGAATCATTTGGAGTCTCGTTTCTCTAGCTTTGTCATTGGCTCTCAACGCAAGTCCGCTTGCCGCGCAGGCCGCCCCTGCTGCGCCGACAGCGCCGGCCTCCGGCTTGCGCGCCGAGTTCCTCTTCAACATGAGCGGGGTGGAACGCGAACTCGTTTCCCTGGCCGAGAAGATGCCCGCTGAGAAATACTCGTGGCGCCCTGGCGAGGGCGTCCGCTCTGTCAGCGAGGTGTATATGCACGTCGCCGGCGGGCAATTCAACTACGCCAGCGTGCTGGGTGTGCCCATTCCGACCGGCTTCGACCAGAATTTTGAGAAAGTCTATACCGACAAGGCCAAGGTGGTGGAATGGTTGAAGCTGTCGTTCGCCAACGTCAAGCAAGCGGCGATGAACCTGTCCGACGCCGACCTTGACCAGACTGTGAAACTTTTTGGCCGCGAGGGCACAAAGCGCTCCGTGTTGCTTCGAATCATCTCCCACGGCCACGAGCACCTCGGACAATCCATCGCCTACGCGCGCATGAACGGCATCGTGCCGCCATGGACGGAAGAAGCCCAGCAGCGCCAGCAGGCCGCGCCGCCCAAGAAGCAGCCGTAACTTTGTAGCTCAGGTCCCGCGCGGCCGGCTCTGCTGGCCGCGCTGACCTGAGGGGCTTCCGCTGATACTTTGTGCTACTACCCTGACTTTTCCTTGAACAGCTTTCCCTGCCGCACAGCGGCGCTGCCCTCTAACTCGAGCAGGGCTTGCTTGCGCCACAGGCCGCCGCCAAAGCCGTGCAGCTTGCCGTCGCTGCCGATCACGCGATGGCAGGGCACAATCACCGGCGCAGGATTGGTCGCGCAGGCACGGCCAGCAGCCCGCGCTGCTTCCAGCGGCAGGCCGACACGCCGGGCCAGCTCGCCGTACGTCCACGTCTCGCCGTAGGGAATCGAACAGAGCGCGCGCCACACGCTGAGTTGGTGCTCGCTGCCTTCCAGATCCAGCGGCACATCGAACGTTTTCCGCCGGCCGGCAAAATATTCCTGCAACTGCCGGACGGCCGCCGCCAGGTGCGCGCGAGCGGCGGCGGCGCCACGCGCCGGACGAATTCCGCGCCCGTCGAATTCCACGCGGCGCAGGCCGCGCGGCGTTGCCGCCAGGCCCAGCACGCCGATCGGAGTCTTGATACGCGTGGCGGCGATGGCTGTTTCGTTCTCCTGGGTCATAAAAACCTCCCCACCGGCTCGTGGCCGGGAATCGCAGCAGTTGTCGAAATTAAAAACGCTTGCAAAATATTACTAGATGGTATATCCACTTCGCCCTCCCCGCAGCACCGACGGGTCCCCGTGCGTCTGCGCACCTTCGACTACCGCCACGCAGAGCTCATTCTCGCGCGCAAGTGTCACTTGAAGCGCGAAATCGAGCACGTCCTCGCCGGCCTGCAAATCGATTCCTGCAGCTACCTGCGCCGCGCGCAACCCCTCAATCCTCACCGTCAGATCCAGCGCGCTTTCGAATCCTTCGGCTGGTTCGCCGAAGCCGCGGCCAGCCCCTTCACCGGCGCGCGCACGCGCTTCGACCTGTGCAAGGAAGGCGTGGCCATCGAAATCGAAACGTCCTCGCGCGAATTCCTGTACCGTGATTATTTCCGCTTCATGCTCGCCGAAGCCCAGGGCATTCTCCGCGTCGGCATTATCATTCTGCTGGACAACTCTCCCGGTGCGCCGTATTCATTTGCATCGCGCGCCTGCTGCCCGCGGCTGGACGACGTCATCTACGACCTGCGCCTGCTGAATCCCTGGATTTCCACGCCCATCTGGGCCATCGCGCTCCGCTGACACGCGGCTGCAGC
>DASYRO010000246.1:0-3294 GCA_036004385.1 Candidatus Acidiferrales bacterium | reverse complement strand
TTTCGCCGTGGCGATGTTTTCAAACACGGGCTTCAGCGCATGAAATAAATCCAAATCCTTCTCGGGAGATGCCGGGCTAAAGCCCGGCCCTACACCGGCGGATAATCCGGCGGCTTCGTTGGCGCGGACGACCATTTCTTTTGTGCCGCCGCCTGCGGGGATCAGCCCAACGCCGGCTTCGACGAGTCCCATGTACAGCTCCGCCGCGGCGTGGACGCGCGCCGCATGAATGGAAATTTCGCAGCCGCCGCCTAGCGCCATGCCCTGCGGCGCGGCGACCGCCGGTTTGGGCGCGTACTTCAGCGCCATGTTCACGTTCTGGAATGCGCGGACCATCAGGTGGATGTCGTCCCACTCCTGCTCCTGCACAGCCATCATCAGCAGCATGAGGTTCGCGCCAACGGAAAAATTCGCCGCCTGATTGCCAATGACCATGGCGTCGAAGTCGCTTTGCAAGCGCTCCAGGCCCTTGCGCAGCATCATGATGGTGTCTGCGCCGATGGAATTCATTTTCGACGCGAACTCGCAGCACACCACCCCGTCGCCGAGGTCAATCAAGTTGGCGCCCGGATTCTTTTCCACCACCCTGCCGCGATCTTTTTCGGTCTTCAGGATAATGACGCCTTCGGGCTCCTCCACCGGCAAGTAGGCGGACGAGGGAAAGTCGAAATAAACGCGCGTGCATTCCGGCGTGCCGGCATGCAGCGTGCCGTAAAACGATTTTTTCCCCGGCTTGAGCGCCTCCGTGACGATCGGCGGCAAGGCGCGGCCTTCGGCTTCGAGTTTTTTCGCCATCGTTTCCACGCCGACGGCGTCCCAGATTTCAAACGGCCCTAGCTCCCATGCGAATCCCCACTTCATCGCGCGGTCCACTTCCACGATACGGTCGGCGATTTCCGGGATGCGCCACGCGGCGTAGAGGCACATCTCTGAAATCGAGCGCCACAAAAACTGCGCAGCCTTATCTTTTCCGGCGAGCAGCATCTTCAAGCGGTCGCGCGTGTCTTCGACTTGCTTGCCCGCCTCGATGGACGCGAATTTCGCTTTCTGCCGCGGGCGGTACTCCATCGTTTTCCAATCGAGCGTGAGAATCTCCTTTCCGCCTTTGCCCTTGATCTTCTTGTAAAAACCGCCGCCGCTCTTCTCGCCCAGCCAGCCGCGCTTCATCATCTCCTCGATCAGTGGCGGCACGACGTAGCGCTCGCGCATTTCGTCGTCCACGGTGTTTTCGTAGAGGTTGCGCACGACGTGCACCAGCACGTCCAGCCCTACGATATCCGCAGTGCGAAACGTCGCCGATTTCGGCCAGCCCACCGCGGGACCGGTGCATGCGTCGATTTCTTCGACGGTCATGTCCAGCTCGGCCATCAGCCGCAGCACGTTGAGCATGGAAAACGTGCCGATGCGGTTGGCGATGAAGTTGGGCGTGTCCTTGGCGATGACCACGCCTTTGCCTAGACGGCGGTCGCAGAATTCATTGAGCGTGTCCAGTACCTCAGGTTTTGTTTGCGGTCCGGCAACCAGTTCCACCAGCTTCATGTAGCGCGGTGGATTGAAGAAGTGGGTGCCCGCCCAGTGTTGCTGAAAATCTTCGCTGCGTCCTTCTGCGATGGTGTGGATGGGCAAGCCGCTGGTGTTGGTGGAAACAATCGTGCCCGGCTTGCGGAATTTTTCGACGCGCTCGAAGAGGCTGCGCTTGATGTCCAGCCGCTCGGCGACAGCTTCGATAATCCAATCCACTTCGCCGCACCACGCGAGGTTATCGTCGAAATTGCCGGTGGTGATACGCCGCGCGCCGTCGGCGTGAAAAAACGCCGCGGGGCGCGACTTGCGCGCCGCGTCGAGACCCGCGTTGACGATGCGGTTGCGCACCGCGGGCGATTCCAGCGTCAGGCCCTTGGCTGCTTCTTCCTTCGTCAGTTCATTCGGCACGATGTCCAGCAAATAGCAAGGCACACCGGCGTTGGCGAGATGCGCGGCGATGCGCGCGCCCATGGTGCCCGCTCCCAGCACGGCCACTTTTTGGATTGGTCGAGTCATTAGTTTTCCATTCGACAGGGCAGGCGCAAAGCCTGCCCCCACCATTGCAAATTGTAGTTACACAGCCGCGGCAGGCGGGCGCGGATGCAGGTTACATTTCGGTGCTTGCCGCGGTCAATCGAAAACACTGTAGAGCGCGCCGCGAATCCCTGTAGCCGCTGCTGAGGCCGTTTTGTGCGCACGGGCACGAAACTGGCATCCTTTCACCGCGAAATTGTGTCCAATTATCAGGCCCTGGAGAAGCGAGACACAAACATGGCCGCCGCCAAAGCTTGGTTGCACAACGTAGCAGAAGGTATTCGTGCCTTTGCGCACGGCGGGAAGCAGATGGAAGCCTACCGCCGCCCGCGGATTGGTCTGGCACTCGGAGGAGGCTTCGCGCGGGGCATCGCGCACATCGGTGTCTTGAAAGAACTTCTCGACGCTAAAATCCCGATTGATTGCATCGCCGGCACAAGCGTCGGGGCGCTCATCGCTGCGGCTTACGCCACCAGCACCCCGCTGGAAAAAATGCAGCGCCGGGCCCTGGCCACGCGCTTTACGGATTTCGGAAAGTGGCGCCTTTCAAGGATGGGGTTCGCTTCGAACGAACGGCTGGGGGACTATCTTTGTTCGCTCTCTCAGTTCAGCCGCTTCGAGCAGGCAAAGATCCCGCTGGCTATTGCTGCTACGGACTTAGGCACTGGCGAGCCAGTGTATTTCACGGAAGGCGAAATCTGCCCGGCGCTGCGCGCTTCCTGCGCCTATCCCGGATTGTTTCTGCCGGTCGAGCACCAGGGACGCATCCTGGTGGACGGATTCCTTTCTGCACCGGTGCCAGTGGACGCGGCTCGGCGGCTCGGCGCCGATTTCGTGATTGCGGTCTGGCTGGAGTCCGCAGCCCCCGGCGAGCAGGCCAACAACATCGTGGAAATTATTAGCCGGTCGTTTTCCATCATGCAGCGCAACGGAAATGCCGGCTGGCGGCGCAAAGCCGACGTGGTCATCGAACCCGACGTAGTGCAATTTGCCTGGGACGATTTCCAGAAGACGCCGCAGCTCATCGCCGCGGGCGAAGCAGCCACGCGCAGCGTCATTCCCAAGATTCGCGCCGTGCTGGTCCCGCCCGAGCGCATCGCCATGGCCCGGCCCGTGTACCCGTAACACGGGCCTCAGCGAATCAGCACTTCAACTTTTTTCCCGTTTCCTTTGCCGCGCTTGGTGAGCCATTCGCTCATGGCCGCGGCCAGCCGCTGCGGGTCCACGCGCAGGCTG
>DASYRO010000245.1:0-2471 GCA_036004385.1 Candidatus Acidiferrales bacterium | reverse complement strand
CGCGGGACTGCAAGATTTATTTATGCACGACCGCGCGGACCCAGGGAATGCCTACCAAGCCGTCCTGCACGCGGACCTCGACGACATCGCCTTTCTGGAAGCGGTCGAATTGATCCGGGCTGTTAGGGATGCGCTCGAAGCGCACGCCCGGCCGCCACGACTGCACCACGACGCGGCTGTTGCGCAGCATGCCAGGCATGGAAAATTTTCCGACGACCACGGTGGAATGCCGCATCGGCGGCGTCGAATCGAAGCTGCCGTTCACCAGAAGAATCGCCGCCAGCAGCCAGGACACCGGCAGCAATCCATAACATACGCGTTTCATCGTTTCCACCGGGGCATCGCGGCGCGAGCGCCGGTCAATCCACACGGCGGAAAAAATCACCACAAACGACACCACACCAAGAAAAATGAACATGGCGTCGAGTTCCAGCGGCGGGTAGTAATGCGCTACAGGCAGGAAGGCGACGGCGCCCAGAAGATAAATCGCCGTGCGGTAGAGCAGCCGGCGCCGCAGCATCGCGCCCGCTTCCGCGGGAGTCAGCCCGCAGTTTTCGCACGCTTCTGAGGAGGATTCGCGCTCCGCGGAATCGAAGGGCGCTCCGCAGTCCAGGCACCGGCGCGTGCTGCCCATCACACTGCCAGGCCGGCCAGGATCTTATCCAGGCTTTCGCGATCCTGTGCGGTGAGGTCCTGGAACGAAACGCCCATGCCGCGTCCCACCATGACTCGCTTCACCTGGCACTTCACGCGCAGCGGTTCGGCCACGTGTATGCGGGCGGTGAAGACCGCGCCCACCCACAGGGGGTTGGCGGCCACAACGAACATTCCCGCGGCGCTGATGTCGGTCATCAACGCGCGGAAGGCCTTGCCTTCGATTTCGATCTCCACGTCGGCCTGGAAACCGTACCGCGGATGTCTTCGCTTCTCTTCGCCGGTAAACACGCGAGCTCCGTCCGCCGCAGCGTACTCTTTTCCGCTGCGCCTTGAGCAGCGAATCACAAATGCACCGAGGATGCTATGCAGCCAAGGCAACTCTGTCAACGGAATCCGACGAACTTCAGTCGAGCCGGCGAACCGCCAACGTGGTGCCGTATAATCCATTCATGGAGATTCGAGATTTATTTGTGAAACAAAAACAGGCCGTGCGGCGGCGCACTCGGGAGGTCGTGGGCATGGTCCAGGCCAAGGATTTCGATTGGCGCCCGGAAAAGGACGCATTGTCGCTCGGCGAGATGCTCCGCCACCTGTGGGTCTCCGAGGAGGGCGTGCGCCGCGCCGCGCTGGATGGTGACTTCAGTTACTTCGAGACACGCATTCCCCACGGACTCCGCGCCGCGCTCGGCGCGCCCACCACCCTTGCCGAAGAGCTTGCCCAGTTGGACAACGTCCACCAGGAAACGCTGCGCCTGGTGAGCGCCCTACCCGCGGAACGCTTCGATGAAGAGCGCGTCCACGAGGCTTTGGATTTCCGCCGGAAAGTCTATGCCATGCTGCTGGGAATTAACGAACACGAGATCCACCACCGCGCGCAGTTGATGACGTATCTGCGAATGCTGGGCACGCCCGTGCCCGAGTCCATCAATCGCCGGTGAGACCGCACGTCACGTCTCCTTCGCTTCCTCGCGGCGGCGCGCGCGGCCGCGCGTGCGCCGCAAAGCCACTTCCGCGCGGATGTACTGCTTCAGTCGCGGCGGCAGCGAGCGCGCGCCGGAGAGTTCGTCCAGGTCGCGCAGCGTCAAATCGGGCAGAAACGCCAGCACACGCGCCAGCGGCGTCAGCGGGTGGCGCACCAGGGCCATGCGCACGTTATAGAGGTAGGACCACTTGCGATGCCGCGCGATGGACGCGGGCACAATTTCGGGAAGCTCTTCGCGCGCGAGAACCTTGAGCACTTGCGATTCGGTGAGAAACGCATTGTCCAGCGCCAGCGGCACGACGCGCTCGTGGCCCTCGGCCAGCAGCGCCGCAGCAATGCGCGCGGAGCCGCGCCGCGCCAGCGTCAAGCGCTGACCCAGCGCCAATTGCGGCAGGCGGTTCAAGATGACGTCTTCGGCGATGCGCCGGGTTTCCGCCGGCGTGGCGGGCGTGAGCGTCAGATTGACCAGGTCGAACAGAAAAAGCTGGCGAATCAGCGGCAGCGACGCCAGCCGCGGCGCGTGCGGATGCCCGGCCACGCGAACCTTCACTCGATAGCTGCGCATCCATTCTTTGCGCCGGCCGATGACGCTCAATAAATCCGCGGAAAGGTCTTTGCGCTCCAGCAGCAGGCACAGCAGGGCTTCGTCCATCGCGGGATTTTCCAGCAGTGCGGCGAGGACTTCTTCATTTTTGTCGTGAACGAGGACGCGGAGTTCGTCGTGCGAAGCCGTGCGCGCGCGTTCTTGTATCGCGGTGCGCTGAGCGGGGCTAGCTCGATCCACCATGGACGGCTTCGGCCTGGGACGCGGAGGCGTCTTCGCGCGTCTGCG
>DASYRO010000244.1:0-8291 GCA_036004385.1 Candidatus Acidiferrales bacterium | reverse complement strand
CAAGGGTTTTTTCGCGCTGCCCAGCATTGCTCCAATAAAAGCCTTGCGCGATGTTCCGAGCAGCAGCGGAAAACCCAGCTGCGCGAGCTCCGCCATACGCGCCACCTGGGCCATCTCCCGCACGTCGTGCACACGGACGATGTGTGCGCCGCCGAAAATGCTCGCTGCAATGGTCGCTGCTGTGCCCCAGAGCCTTTCTTCCGGAGGCAAGGGTTTTTTCGCGCTGCCCAGCATTGCTCCAATAAAAGCCTTGCGCGATGTTCCGAGCAGCAGCGGAAAACCCAGCTGCGCGAGCTCCGGCAGCCGCGCCAGTAACTCGCAGTTCTGCGCGTAGTTCTTTCCGAAACCAATTCCGGGATCGAGGATGATTTGCGATTTCGCCATCCCCATTTTTCGCGCGCGCTGCCCAGCCGCGCGCAGGCCCTGCATGACGTCGCGCATCACATCGCGCGCAAACGGCCCCGTCTGCATGGTCCGCGGCTTGCCACGCATGTGCATCAGGATCAGCGGCAGCTTGTAACGGCGCGCGACGTCCGCCAGGCGCAGGTCCGTGCGCAATGCCGATACGTCGTTAATGATTTCCGCGCCGACACGGGCGGCAGCCTCCGCCACTTCGGCCTTCTGTGTATCGATGGAGATGGGAATCCGCAATCTGCCGCGCAGGCGCTCAAGCACCGGCAGCACGCGGCGCAGCTCTTCTTTTGCGCTGACTCCTTCGCTTCCCGGGCGCGTGGATTCTCCGCCGATATCGAGAATGTCCGCGCCGTCGCGTTCCATTTCCAGCGCGCGCCGCACGGCTGGGTTCACATCAAGAAATTTTCCGCCGTCGGAAAAGCTGTCCGGCGTGACATTGAGCACGCCCATCACCAGCGTGCGCTCGCCTAGCGCAAGCGTTCTCGTGGGAAGCCTCAGATGAAATCGCTTTCTGCGAAACAATCCCTCTCCTCACGGCCTGGCAGGACCGTAATACATTACGCGGTGCACCACCCGATCATCCGCTCGTTTCGGGACTTCCACTTTCAAAATTCGCCAGCCAGGCTGGCGTGCGCCCGCGGGTGGGTAGTAGCCCAGCGTGTATTGCGCGCGCAAATTTTCCGCGATCCGGTGGTAGACGTCGCTCAGTGTTTCGAGTTCGCGCAAAAAATAAAGGTGTCCGCCGGCGCGGCGCACGAGTTCCGCAAGATACAGCGTGTAGTGTGGCATTCCCATCTCGCGCGCTTTGGCGGTGACCAGCATTTCCCGCTGTTGCGCTTCGAGCCATTCATCGGTCATGCCGTGCGGCCGCGCCTGCGTGGAGATGATCTGCACTTCCACACCGGCAGCCGCCAGCGCCCGCGCTACGTCTTCAAACGTCAATCGTCCGCTGGCATCACCGGCCTGGGGCAGCGCGCTTGCCGGCGACCAGCTCAGTCCCAGACCGCTATCCTGTCCGTCGGTCAGCAGAACGATGGATTTCCTGCCTTTCCGCCCGCCGAATAATTCTTGTGCCGTGAGATAGACGGCCTCATAAATGTTCGAGCCGCGCTTGGACGTCGTCCCGCGAGCCACGTTTACGCGCTCGATGGCCTTCTGCAGTGCCGCACGGTCGCGCGAAAACGGCAGGAGCAAATAGGCATCTGCATCAAAGGAGACGACGGCGACTTCATCTTGCGCATCAAGCTCCCTGGCGAGCGTTCGCGCGGCGGCCTTCATTTCGCCGATGTCGCGCAGCACACTGGGGCTCGCGTCCATCACCAGCGCCACGCTCGCGGCTTCACTCGACGCGTCAAAATGCTCCACGGTTTGCGCCACGCCGTCTTCGGACAAGCGGAAATCTTCCCGCCGCAGTTCGCGCACGTGCGTCCCGTCCGCGCTCAGCACCGTGCAATTCACTTCCACCAAATTGACGCCGACCCTAAGCGTCGCTCGGTTGTCGGTTTCCGATCCTGCGCTGTCGCTCTCCGCTCCGACAGCCTTACGTCGGAACTCCAGCTCTCCGCTCCGAGCATCCCGCCGCAGCTTCGCGCCGTCCCCAAGCCTTTGCGGTTTGGGGAGCTTTGACTTCTCCTGCCCGTGCAGGCCGCACACCAGCAGTAGCGAAACAAAAACCGCGGCTAGCATCCGCATGGGGCCGATTAGACCACAGCGCTTCCTTCAGGGATAGCCGCTGGTGCAGGAACAGATAGTTCCAAGAGCGCGTGCTCCATACGTCGATTGAAATGGTGAAAGTGCCGCTGGCATTCTGCAAAATACTTCCGGAAAGTGTACCCACCGCGCATAAACAGGCGCCGATGCTCAAACCACACTACGATCTGCGTGCCCACGAAGAAAAGGTTGTGAATAGCGCTGGATACCATCCGCAGCGTCTTTGTCCGCCTCACGCGCAAACGGGCGATGGTTGCTGCCTGGAATTCCAAATGGTAGGCCTCGTCGTGGAGGATTCGACGGCACAAGGCGCGAAGAAGCGGAGATTGAGTCGCATGGTGGACCGCATGGTAGTAGGGCAGGGCTATCAATTCGGCTGAAACTAACACGCAAGCGCAAACCTCAAGCCCGGCAAGCTTGCGCAGGCCACGAAACGATGTATCCACCCAGTGAGTGGCCAGCAGCGGAATTCCCTCTTGTGTGAGGAAACGCCCCAGTTCAACGCTGTGCTGTTGTTCCTCCGCAATGAACATCTGCATCGCCGCGGGAAACTCGAGGTCACCGGCATGCCTGGCATAGGCCTTGGCGCGGCGCAGTAGTCCGCGCCCCTGAGCGCCCTCTCCCAGCTGAAATTGCTGGAGAGAAGGCCCGACAATCAAGCGTTCGCTGGCGCAGAGGCGATAGGGATCGAACCAGGGAAAAGAACGAGATTTCCGGTTGCGTTGGAAATGCTGAATCCAGTACTGAGAATTTCGACGGGCGGCTGAGCCATGCGGCATGGAGATACTCCTTCTCCGCCGCAAGATACTTCATATCATAAAGTACTATTCATTGCAAGGGTGGAGGGTCGATCGGGTTCAGTCGAGGTCGAAATCGCGGATGGGCTTTTCGATGGGCTTCTCTTTCGCTTTTTTCAGGCCTTCTTCAAACAGCCGGTCGAATACGTCGGACTTTTTCTTCTCATACTCGACCGATTGCTTGTACTTTTCTTCCCGGCGTTCTTCCTGCTCCTTCAGCAGGCGCGCCGTATCGGAAAGGTCTACGTCCGGCCCGGCCTTGGGCGGCTCCTCGTGCGAAAGCACCACGGCCAGTTCCGGATCCACGACGAGTTTCGCCTGGCAATGTGGACACGTAATATCAATTGGCGGTGCGACTTTCTTCGCCATGCAGCTATTCTACGCCTGAAATTGCGTGCAGAAAAAGCGCCTAAAAAACCAAGGGCGGCTCGATAGCCGCCCCTCGTTGCGTTTCGCGGTGACTGATTTTTACGCTGGCGCAGGTTTTTCTCCCTTGGTGAAGCCGTGGGCCGGACGCGGTTCGGGCCGCGCCGCGACTTGCGGCTCCTTGCCGGGCACGGGAGGCGCCGACGGCGGGGCAGGCCGAGTCTTTTCCGGCAGAGGTTTGCCTTCGATCAGCAGTTTCAGCTCGACGGCATCAAGCACCTCGCGGTCCAGCAGCGCCTGCGCGATGCTCTCCAGGGTGTCGCGGTTCGTTTCCAGAATCGTCCGCGCATTGGTATACGCGGAGGTGACGATTTTCTTCACCTCATGGTCAATGCGAATGGCCGTCTCTTCCGAATAATCGCGGTGTTGGGCGATTTCGCGGCCGAGGAAGATGGCTTCCTCCTTCTTGCCGAAGGAAAGCGGGCCCATGTCGCTCATGCCCCAGTCGCAGACCATCTGCCGGGCGATTTCTGTGGCGCGTTCGATGTCGTTGCCGGCGCCGGTGGTCACCTTGCCGAGGAAAATTTCTTCCGCGGCGCGCCCGCCCATCAGCACGGCCAGCTGCGCTTCGAGAAATTCCTTGGTATAGGTGTGCTTGTCATCGATGGGCAACTGCATGGTCACGCCCAGGGCCATGCCGCGCGGGATGATGGTCACTTTATGCAGCGGGTCCGCACCCGGCGTCATCGCCGCCACCATCGCGTGACCTCCCTCGTGGTATGCGGTGTTGCGCTTCTCCTCTTCGGAGAGAATCATGGACTTGCGCTCGACGCCCATCAGGACTTTGTCCTTGGACATCTCGAAGTCGATCATCAGCACCATTTTGCGGCTTTGCCGCGCGGCCCACAGCGCGGCCTCGTTCACGAGGTTGGCCAGGTCTGCGCCGGAAAAACCCGGCGTGCCCCGAGCGAGCACGGACAATTCCACGTCTTCCGCGATGGGCACCTTGCGCGTGTGCACGCGCAGAATTTCTTCACGGCCCTTTACGTCCGGACGCGGCACAACCACGCGCCGGTCGAAGCGTCCCGGCCTCAACAGCGCCGGATCCAGCACGTCCGGCCGGTTGGTGGCGGCAATCAGAATGACGCCTTCATTGGATTCGAACCCGTCCATTTCCACGAGCAGCGCGTTCAACGTCTGCTCGCGCTCATCGTGTCCGCCGCCCAATCCCGCGCCGCGGTGGCGGCCCACCGCGTCGATTTCGTCAATGAAAATAATGCAGGGCGCGTTTTTCTTGCCCTGCTCGAAGAGGTCGCGCACGCGGCTGGCGCCCACACCCACGAACATTTCCACGAAATCCGAACCGGAGATGGAAAAGAACGGCACGTTGGCTTCGCCGGCGATGGCCCGGGCCAGCAGCGTCTTGCCGGTTCCCGGGGGTCCCACCAGCAGCACGCCCTTGGGAATGCGCCCGCCGAGTTTCTGGAATTTCTGCGGGTCCTTGAGAAAATCGATGATTTCCTGGAGTTCTTCCTTGGCTTCGTCGATTCCCGCCACGTCTTTAAACGTGGCTTTCTTTTGTTGCGCCGTCAGCAGGCGCGCGCGCGATTTTCCGAAGCTCAGGGCCTTGTTTCCACCGGCCTGCATCTGGCGCATCATGAAAATCCAGAAGGCCACCAGAAGGAAAAAAGGCAGCGCATTCAGTAGGAACGTCAGCCAGTCGCTGCGCGTTTCCTGCTTGATATGAATATTTGCGCCCTTCTCGCGCAGCGTCTTGTTCAATACCGGAATTTCTTCTTTATCAATGGTCAAGCGGAACGGGAGCTCGGAATCCTTGAGCTTGCCGGTGACTTCCGCGCTGATGGGCGAAATCGTTATGGTAATGTCGCGCACGCGCCCCTGGTCCACCTGGGCCATAAACTCGGAATACGCGGGTTCCTGCTCGCGCAGGCCCGGCGTGCCCGTCGAGGCCATCTTCCAAAGGACCACCGCCAGCAGCAGGATGAACATCCAGAATAAAATGGATCTTGCGGTTGAATTCACTTCCTTACCTCACCGGATTCGTCTTACTTCTTTTTACGGCTTTTCTTCGTCTTTCGGCTCGCTCTTTTTTTGCGTGGTGTCCCGCTGAGCACGCCCACAAAGGGGAGGTTCCGGTAAAGCCCGTGCCATTCCGGCAGCCCATACCCCACCAAATGATTAGATGCCGTTTCGAAACAAAAGTAGTCCGGCTGGAAATCTACTTTGCGTTCCTGCGGCTTATCGATCAGCACGGCGGTGCGCAGCGATCTTGGCCGGCTGTCCATCAAACGCTTGGCCCAGAAGTCCAGCGTCACGCCCGATTGGAGCACCGCGTCCACCAGCAGGACGTCGCGATCGCGCAACACCGGCTCCGGGCTGAAGAAAATCTCTTTGCGTTCGTATCCCCCGACGTTGACGTCGCGGATTTCGGCGCGCACAAAGTGGCACACGATGGGGCACTTGATGTACCGCACCAGGTCGGCGGCAAACACGAACGAGTTATCCATGATTGCCACCAGGTCGAGCGTACGGCCCGCGTAGTCCCGGGAGATTTCCCGGCCTGTAGCGGCGACACGCGCGGCCAATTTGGCAGCCGAAATTGCGACTTTTGGTGCAGGCGTCATCACAGTGCATCCTCAGCGATGGTTAGGACCATCCGCGTATTGCCACCGGCTGCAAACTCTTCGGCCACCGGCAGGCTCCCCGCCCACGCCAGCTTTCCGCCGCTGGTGAAGATGGGCCAAGCGATTCGTTCTCGCGCCGGGATCTTATACTCCTGGAACAGCCGCTTGATTTTCTGCACCCCCCGGCGGCCAGCGGGGCGGTAGGCGTCGCCGGGTCGCCAGTTCCGGAAGACCAGCGGCGGGCGGAGCAAATCCCGGTCGAGGTTCGCAGCCGAGTGACTAGTTTCCCTCGCCGCGACGGGCCAGTCAATCACTTTCAGGCACAGACGCTTCCGAATTTCGGGAATAGAAATAGTCGCCGCGCCATGCTCGGGCAGCTCCACGCTATATTCATACGCAGGCGCAATTTGCCGTGTTTCCAGTCCTCGCTCGGCCGATTCCGGCGGAGGCGAGAAGATGAGCCGTCCAAATACTCTTTCCACCGCGGCCCCGCCCGGCAGGTGGATACTTTGTCCGCTGTGACCCTCCCGCGCCAGCCAGAGTACTTTCTCGACGTGCACAGCAGACAGTTGTCCGCGGGGACCACGTCCCTCCGACGCCAGCTTACGAACCAGCCTTTTGCTCACAGCGTCCATCGCGCGCGACTCACCCGAACGCTGTGCCAGGATTCCGCGCAGGGCAGGCGGTTCGAGGAGATCCGCAATCGCGATGGATAGCGATTCGCCGTTTTTCGCTGTGCAATGCTCAAAACAGTTCTGCACCAGCGCCGACCAAAATCCTTCTTCCTCGCGGACCAGCCCGGCCAGCTCGCCAAGATGTCTGACGGCGGCAGGCTGCAGTTCGCGTTCGATGTGAGGCAGCACGTTGTGGCGCACACGCGCTCGCAGGCGAGTGACATCCTGGTTCGACGCGTCTTCGCGCCATTCCTGTCCGGCGGCGCGGAGTTGTTCGCGCAAGTCTCCCCTCCGCGATTCCAGAAGCGGACGCACCACATGTCCGACGACGGGATAAATCCCTACCAGTCCAGACGGCCCCGTGCCCCGCGCCAGTCGCGCCAGGACCGTCTCCGCCTGATCGTCCGCCGTGTGTCCCACGGCGATTCGCTCTGCGCGGCGGGTTTTTACCAGCTCTTCGAAAAACGCGTATCGCAGGCGCCGCGATGCGTCCTCCAGGTTCCAATGGTTCTCTTTCGCGCGCGCAGCGACGTCTTCGCGTCCGGCCACAAATTCCAGCCCGTTCCGCGCGGCGAATTCCTTGACAAAGGCTTCGTCCACATCAGAGTCCTGCCCGCGCAACTGGTGATTAAAGTGCGCGACCAGTATTGTCATGCCTAGTTTTTCCCGCAGTTCGAGCAGAATCAGCAGCAGGGCCACAGAATCTGCTCCACCGGACACCGCCACGCCGACTCGACTGCCCGCCGGCAACATCCCGTGTCGGCGAATCGTGCCTTCGACTTGTGCCAGCAACTGCGCGTTCATAGATCGAGTTCGCTTCACTCCTCTGCCTATTATGGGCGCTCCAGAGTCCGGCGGCAAACTCATCCCAAAAAACAAAAAACCCGGCTGGCCGCTCAGGGCCAGACCGGGCTTGTTTCGCCCGCCATGGGCGTCAATGCTCGGCGAATTGCTCCGCCACCAGTCCGCGGCTGTGCGCGATTCGGCGGTCCAGCGCCACGGCGGCAAAGTAGGCGCAACTCTCCCGTTCGCGTTCCATGCGACGCTCCAGCGCCGGGGCGATATTCTGGAAGATGGCCCGCGCCAGCGTCAGCAACTTGTAATACGCGCGCACCGCGCCGATCTCTTTGCTGTCGTCGCCCGGCTCCGGACACATCTGTACGAGTTGCAGCAGGCGGCCAAAATCGCGTCCGGAAACCTGGTGGTCGCTGATCCCGGTCACTTCGCGCGCCTGCTCCGAGAGGTCCACGCGCTCATACGCCGCAATCAGTGAGCGGCAGTACGAGACGAAGAACTGCAGGAACATCGCCAGGGCCACCACAAAAATGAGAGCTGCAATCATCGACTATTTCCTTGTGTCGTAGCGACGCGCGCCGTGGCAAGCCGCGCCTCCTGCGGAATTTTGGCGAACGTGTAGGCCCAGGCCAGCGGCAGCCAGAGCGCCAGGAGTTGCGGCAAGTACGTCCACAGCACAACGTTAATGTGTCCCGCGGAGAGGTTGTGAAAGGCGTAGCTACCGGCAAACGCGCTGAAATAGACTCCCAGCGCGGAAACCAGTTGGATGATTTGCGTGCGCGTCTCGCGCAGTTTCATCACCGCGCCCCACAGCAGGTAGGTCAGCACCAGCCCCACAAAATAAAGGTTCTGCGAGAGCTCGACGACGAATTTATTCACCAGGTTCGCGC
>DASYRO010000243.1:0-4741 GCA_036004385.1 Candidatus Acidiferrales bacterium | reverse complement strand
ACATCGCGGTGATGGCCATGCCGGGCATGACCAGGAATTTGCAGGCCAGCAATTCGCGGGGCAGATTGTCGTCAGGCAGGATGCACGTGATTCGGCAATACTGGCACTCTTGATTCCAGCAGAAGCGGCCATAGGGAATGGTTTCCGGGCTGATGAACTGGAAACAACGCAGGACGGAGTTTTTTTCCGGGACCTGATACTTCTTGCCCTGGACAGTGATCTCCACCAGTCGTTCGTAGTGGCGGTAAATGTCGGACATGCCTTTGGCTTGCGCAGCGATGGAAGCTGTTCGCTGCACTTACCAAGGCTAGAGCAGCGGGCCGCCGGGGGCAATCCGTCACGCACTGCGCGGGCACGTAAGAGATACGCCTACGCCACTTGTGCCAGCGCGCGATATTCCCGCTCGGACTGCTCAGGCAGGAGCACCCAGAGCGTATAGATGCCCAGCGCTGTACCCACAGGCGGCAACAGGAGAGCGATGAAGCCAAGCACTAACGTGTACATCCGCGCCCAGGGCTGATATTCCAGCAGCCCCCATCCGGCCACGAACGCCAGAATCGCCTTGAGCAGCAGGACCGATGCCACCATCGTCAGGATTCCGCCAAACAAGTGCTCCGGCATCATGGGCATGGGAATGCGCACGATAATGAATTTTCCGACGACATAAACCGCGGCCGCGGCCACCAGCCGTAGCGCACCGAGCGCCAACCAAAGCACGGCCAGCAGCCGCACGTGCCGGTTGACTCGCCCTTCGCTTGGCCGCGCGGACACCGCTACCAGCGACCTCCCGCAGCCGGCGCAGAACTGCGCTCCCTCCGGGATTTGCGACCCGCACCGTTCGCAATACATACACTCCTCCCGCGGACTAAACCCGCTGATAACAAATACGCAGGAAGGATGGAAATTGTTTCCCGCGGCGGGCGGGTCAGGCGATCGTGGAGTGGCCCATGCGGCGGAATTTCGCGTAGCGCTCGCGCAGAAGTGTTTCCGTGGGCATAGGCATCAACGTCTCCAGCGAGCGCGCCAGCACCGGTTCGAGCAGCCGGGCTGCACCTTGCGGATCGCAGTGTGCGCCGCCTTCGGGTTCCGGGACAATCTCGTCCACGACGCCCATTTCCAGCAGGTCGTGCGCGGTGATTTTCAGCGCGTTGGCGGCGTCTTCCGCGCGCCCGGCATCTCGCCACATGATGGAAGCGCAGCCTTCGGGAGAAATTACCGAATAAATCGAATTTTCCAGCATGTTCACGCGGTCGCCTACGGCGATGGCTAGCGCGCCGCCGGAGCCGCCTTCCCCGGTAATGGTGACGATGATGGGCACCGGCAGCCGCGCCATCTCCCGCAGATTCCGCGCGATGGCTTCCGCCTGCCCGCGCTCTTCCGCGTCCATGCCGGGATACGCGCCGGGCGTATCCACCAGCGTGAAGATGGGCCGATGGAATTTCGCGGCCAGTTGCATCACGCGCAGCGCCTTGCGATAGCCTTCCGGCTTGGGCATTCCAAAATTGCGCACCACTTTTTGTTTGGTGTCGCGGCCCTTCTGGTGCCCGATAACGACGCAGGCCTGCCCGTGAAAGCGCGCCAGCCCCGCGACGATCGCCGGGTCGTCAGCGAACTCGCGGTCACCGTGGATTTCACTCCAGTCATCAAAGAGCACGTTGATATAGTCGAGCGAATACGGACGCTGCGGGTGACGCGCGAGCTGTGTGCGCTGCCACGCGCCGAGGTGCTGGTAGAATTCGCGCTTCAGTTCCTCGACTTCGCGGTGCAGCCGCGCGAGCTCCTCGTCCGAACCCTTGCCGGCGAGACGGCGCAGTTCCTCGACGTCGTGCTCGAGGCGGTCAAGCTCGCGCCTTTTCCGAATGGGGTCCATCGGGATGGGCTATTCTAGCGCAGGACTTCCACGGCGTCAGCGCCGCAGAGTTCCTGGATTTCCAGAACTAAATCTTTGTCCGGACGCACGCGGCGGTCGGTTTCCAGCTCCGCGACCTCGCCATCGGGACGCGTCAGCGAGAACGCCACGCGGCATGGCCCCGGCTTGCGGTCGAAAATCTCTTCCAGCCGGTCGAGGACGCTTTCATCTACGCTTCCTAGATCCACGCGCACGCGCAACAGCTTAGCCGCTGGCTCGGTGACTTCCTCCAGCGGCCGCGCGTCCGAAAGAATTACGCGCGTGCCGGCGTCCTCCACGCTGATGCGGCCCTTGATGAGCAGCCGCGCGTGGGATTTCAGCAGATTCTCCAGACGGGCGAAGGCTTCCGGGAACGCCAGCATTTCCGCGTTGCCGGTCATATCCTGCAGCGAAAGAATGCACCACCGCGCGCCCCTCTTCGAGCGCATCGGCCGCACGCCTACCACGATGCCCGCCACGACCACGTCGGAATTGTTGCTCCGGGTTTCCAGCGCGGCGAGCTCCGTCACGTTCAATTCCTTCAGCCGCCCGGCGTGCTTGGCCAGCGGGTGACCGGAAATGTAAAACCCGAGCGTCGCATACTCGGCCGCAAGCAGCTCGTCTTCCGGCCACTCATCCACGTCCGGCAAGGATTCCGAGAAAGGCTGCGCGGGCAAAGGCTCTCCGCCGAAAAGCCCGTGCTGCCCGCTCATCGCCTGCCGCTGCGCGCGCTGGCCGCGCTCCATGGCGCGGTCAATCACCGCGCTGAGTTGCGCGCGCCGCGCGCCGAGCGAATCCATGGCCCCCGCTTTAATCAGGCTTTCCAGCACGCGGCGGTTGACCAGACGCGAGTCAATCTCTTCGCAGAATTGGAAAATGGAAGCGAAGCGCCCCAGCCTGGCGCGGGCCTCGAGGATTCCCTTCACCGTATTCTCGCCGACGTTCTTGATGGCGTTCATTCCGAAGCGAATTTGTTCGCCGGTGGGTGTGAAATTCAGGTCGCTGGTGTTGATGTCCGGCGGGAGCACGGTGATGCCCATGCCGCGCGCCTCGTGGATATACTTCACCACCTTATCCATGTTCCCGGTTTCCGAGGTCAACATGGCGGCCACGAATTCCACCGGGTAATGCGTCTTCAGGTACGCCGTCTGGTAAGCCAGCAACGCGTACGCGCAGGAGTGCGACTTGTTGAAGCCATATCCGGCGAATTCCTCCATCAAATCGAAAATTTTACGGGCCTTGTTTTCGTTGATCTTGTTCGCCAAGCAACCGGCCATGAACTTGTCCCGCTGCCGGGCCATTTCTTCTTTCTTCTTCTTGCCCATCGCGCGGCGCAGTATGTCCGCTTCGCCCAGGGAGAAGCCCGCCAGGCGGTTGGCGATTTGCATGACCTGTTCCTGATACAGAATGACGCCGTAGGTTTCTTCCAGGAGTTCCTTCAGCTCAGGCAATTCATAGGTCACGCGTTTTTTGCCGTTCTTGCGGGCGATGAAGTCGTCAATCATGCCGCCCTGGATGGGGCCGGGGCGGTAGAGTGCGTTGAGCGCGGTCAGGTCTTCGAGGCGCGAAGGCTGATAGCGGCGCAGGATGTCGCGCATGCCGTGAGATTCAAACTGGAAAATGCCGCTGGTTTCGCCGCGTCCGAAAAGCTGGTAGGTTTTTTCGTCATCGAGCGGCAGGCCGTCAAGGTCGAGTTTTTGTCCGCGGTTTTGCTCCACCAGTTTCACCGTGTCGTGCAGCACGGTGAGCGTGGTCAGGCCGAGAAAATCCATTTTCAGCAGGCCGATGCGCTCCAGGGCGTTCATGTCGTACTGCGTGGTGATTTCCTCGCGATTCGTGCGATACAGCGGCACGATATCAGTGAGCGGCTGCGGCGAAATCACCACGCCCGCGGCGTGCGTGGAAGCGTGCCGCGCGAATCCCTCCAGACGCTTGGCGACGTCAATCAAATCCTTCACCCGCTCGTCTTTTTCCATGGCGCTGCGGAGTTGCGACGATTTTTTCAGCGCGTCTTCCAATTCGATATTGATTTCCGCGGGCACCATTTTGGCCAGGCGGTCCACTTCCCCGAAGGGCATGTCCATTACCCGGCCCACGTCCTTGATGGCCGCCTTCGCTGCCATCGTCCCGAAGGTGATGATCTGCGCCACGTTTTCCCGGCCGTATTTCTGCGTGACGTAATCGATCACTTCGCCGCGCCGCCGCATGCAGAAGTCAATGTCAATATCCGGCAGCGAGACGCGCTCCGGATTGAGGAAGCGCTCAAACAGCAGATCGTACTGCAAGGGGTCCACGTCGGTGATTTGCAGCGCGTAGCTCACCAGGCTCCCCGCGGCCGAGCCGCGCCCCGGTCCGACCGGCACGCCTTGCGCCCGCGCGTAGTGGATAAAATCCGAAACGATCAGGAAGTAACCGGCAAAGCGCATCTTCTTGATCATTTCGATTTCAAACTTGAGCCGAGTTTCATACTCGGCCAGCGGGTGGCGAAGACGACCCTGCGCGTGCTGCTGCTCAAGGCCGGGCACGCGGGCGGCAAAACCTTCGCGGGCTTTTTTCTCGAAATACGTATCCGTGTTCCAGCCTTCCGGCACTTTGAATTCCGGAAAGGGGTTGGCGACGCGCTCGATCTTCATGTTGCAGCGTTCGGCGATGGTGACGGTGCGCTCCAGCGCGTCGGGTAAGTCCGCGAACACCTGGGCCATTTCCGCGGCCGTCTTGAAATAGAACTGCTCAGTGGCAAATTTCATGCGCGCGGGATCCGAAAGGGTTTTGCCCGTCTGGATGCACAGCAAGACATCCTGCGCGCGGGCGTCCTCGCGCGTCAGATAGTGGCAATCGTTGGTCACCACCAGG
>DASYRO010000242.1:0-4292 GCA_036004385.1 Candidatus Acidiferrales bacterium | reverse complement strand
CGCTAAAAGAAGCCCCGTTGGAGCCTGCCTGCGGGTTTGCCTTAGCCGCGGGCTCGACGCCCAGCTCGACGATGGCCACCTTCGATTCGCCTTGCAGCGGAACGTAGGCGAATTTTCCGTCCTTTGTAACCGTCAACTCGTTGGGCTTTTCACCGACAGCGACGCGGCCAAGAATCTTGTGGCTGCGCGCATCCACGACTACGAGCTCGCCGGTTTCTTCGACGGTTACCAGGAGAAGGTCGTGGGATTTGCCCGCGACGACGCGGCGCGTCACGGCCAGCCCGTGCGGATGCATGCCCACGACAATCTTGTCCACCACGCGGCGCGTGCCCAGGTCAACCACTTGCAAATAGTCCGCGGCGCTGACGTCCACGAATAATTCCCCGGCGGAGGCGGCCGCGCGCTGCTGGGCCGGAGCGGTCAACACACACACCGCGAAAAGGAAGGCCAGGGCAAAAAACTTTTTCATCTCGCTCCTCTACGTCCGCGGGACTATTAGATCCGGGCGGCAGCCTTGCTGCGCACAGCGTCCATAAAGCGGCGCACGCGATCTTCGTCCACGGGATTCTGCATCACGCCGTCCTTTTTCAGGCTGGAGCCGACGATGACGCCGTCGGCGTATTGATAGAGCGCGGCGATGTTTTCTTCATCGCTGCCGCTGCCGACGAGCACGGGCCGCGTGGCCAGGCGTTTGGCTTCGCGCACTTTTTCGACATCGGGTGCGCTGCCGGTCATGCGCCCGGTGACGATGAGCGCGTCCGCACCGTAAAACTCCGTCCACTCGATGTGCGTGGCCAAATCAATGCCCGGAAATCCGACGGAGTGTTTCTTGTCCACGTCGGCGAATATGTGGATGAGCTCCGCGCCGAGCTCCTTGCGCTTCCGCATCAGGACGGCGGCGCAGCCGTGATCGAATTCGCCGGTATCCCACACGCGCGCGCCGGTCAGAATGCACACGCGGATGAATTTGGCCTGTGCGGCCAGCGCGATGCTCAGACACACCACGCCGCCGTTGTGAATCACGTTGATGCCTACAGGCAGCGGCGATATCTTGACGACTTCCGCCGCGGCCACGGCGTGCGCGGTCGCGGCTTCCGGCTTCACTTCATCGCCGACAAAGTACGGCAGGTCCCACATGTTCTCGACCATCAGGCCGTTCACCCCGCCGCGGATGAGCGCTTCGGCGTCGCGCAGCGCGTTGTCGATAATCGTGGGGATGCCGTAGCCGGAATAACCCGGCGCGCCGGGCAGTGGCCACAGAGGCACCATGCCAATCACCGGCTTGGGCACGCCGAATAAATCCTCCAGTGATTTCAGCCGCGGACGGTCCATCTCCTGTTTCCATTTGGGCAACGGCTCCACGTCAGCCTCCTCAAACCACCCGCCGCCCTGAAGGGCGGCCCTACACGCCGGCGGATTGCACCGGCTGAAATTCCTGTTGCAGTTTCTGCACGACGCGCTGGCGGATCTTTTCCATTTCGCCGCTCAATATACCGTCAGCGAGCACGCGCATCACGGCATCCGGTCCGGGCGTGTTTTCGCCTGCGCCAACGACGGCAGCAGCCGCGGCGCCGGCAGCATTGGCCAGCAAAGCTGCGTCTTTCGCCGGCCAGCCGCGCAACCGCGCGCGAAGATATGCGGCAGCAAATGCATCGCCTGCTCCAGTGGTGTCTTTTGCCGAGACAGGAAACGGCGGCACTGTACACCAGGCGTTGGTTTCTCCGATCAAGCAGCCACCCGCGCCCAATTTGACCACCATTTCGCGCGCTCCGGATTTACCCAATGCGGCGAGAACTTCCTCGTTTCCGCTCTTGCCGGTCAGAGCCATGGCTTCGCCCAGGCTGATGAAGAGCACGTTCACTTTTGGCAGAACTTCCAGAATCACTTTTGGAATTTGCTGGCTGGGTGCTACGCCGACGTCGAGCGCGACGCGCACGCCGCGCTTGCAAGCTTCTTGCAGCAGCCCTTCGGCCACGACACGGCTTGCCGGGCTCAGAAAATCGTAGCCCACCAGAAAAAGAGCTTCAACGCCATCGAGGCAGGCCCATCTTTCGTCGAAGGCCTTGATTTCTGCTGTGGCGCCGCGGCTGCCGATGATCGTGCGCTGTCCATCCGGCGAAATGGGCATGAAAAAATACCCGGTCATCGCGCGGTCGGTTTGCTGCACATAGGAAATATCAATGCGCTCGTTCGTCAGACAGCGCAGGGCGAATTCGCCGAACCAGTCGCGTCCCACGCAGCCGAGCAGCCGCACAGACAATCCCCAGCGAGCGAGCGCGATCGCCGCGTTCGCTCCGACGCCGCCGAGATGCTGTTCGAGCGCGGGCAAAAGGTTGTCATCGCCGAGACGCAGTTCGCGCTCCAGACGCGCCAGCACGTCCACGCTGATATCGCCGAAAACAAGCACGCCCGCCAAGCGCATTCTCCGTGAAGCGTGCATTGTAACACCGGCTGAGGCGTCATCCTGAGCGAAGCGAAGGATCTTATGAACGGGATTCTTCGCTCAGTTCGCTCGCTCAGAATGACACTGCGTTGGCACAAAAACTTCGCGATTGAATTTCGCGGAAGCGTTCACTATGATGACTTTCGCCGCAGCCGTGGTCCATTTTCGGGCGTAGAATCGCAGACCATTCCAGGATTTCCTTATGACCTACTCGACGATTCAGCAAAAGCTTCGCAATGGCCAGGCCGTGCTGCTTGACGGTCCGATGAATTCCGAGCTGGTGCGCCGCGGGGTGCGCTGGCGCAAGCACGGCCTGCTGACGGATACCGCCGCCGTCCAGCAATTGCACGAAGAATATGTCGCGGCCGGCGCGGACGTGCTGCGCACCAACACGTTTCAGCTCAATCCGAAGACGTATCTCAACGTCTTCCGCAACAAAGAGCATCAGGCGCACATCGGCGCGCCCGGGTTGGCCGATCTGGTGCCGAAACTTCTGCGTACCAGCGTGCAGCTTGCAAAAAATGCTCGCGACAAGTGCGGCAAGGCGCAAGACGTGGCCATCGCCGGGATGCTTTCGCCGCTGCACCATTGTTATCGCCCGGACCTGGCGCCGCCGTATGAAGAAGCCAGGCGCGAGCACGAGGCTATGGCGCGCGTCTTTGCCGAAGAAAAAGTGGATTTCCTCATCGCCGAGAGCATGAACACGATTAACGAAGCCAAAGCCGCGCTGGCCGCCGGACGCTCCACGGGACTGCCTGTGTGGGTGAGTTTTGTGCTCGGGCCGGAAGGCGAGTTGCTCAGCCACGAGCCGCTGGCGGAGGCGATGCAGGAAATGGAACGCGGCGGCGCGGAGGCCGTGTTGGTGAGCAATTCGCCGCCGGAAGACGTCGGCAAAGCCATCGCGCGCATGAAGGGCGCGACGAAGCTGCCCTTCGGCGGGTTCGCCCACGCCGGAAAATTTTCTCCGCCGAGCTGGAAGTTTGATTTCTTCCCGCAGTTCATTGAAACCGACGCGTGGCCGCCCGCGCGTTACTCCGCCGAAGCGGCGCGCTGGCGCGAAAGCGGCGCGATGATCCTCGGTAGCTGCTGCGGCACGGGCCCGGTGCACACCGCCGCGCTCCATGCCATGCTGCGCGGCGCGGGAAGGAGCGCGAACTGACATGAGCTACGCACCCATTCGTGAAAAACTTTCCCGAGGCGAAACCGTAATTCTCGATGGCGCCATCGGCACGGAAATCCTGCGCCACAACGTCACCTGGGCGGACCATCAACTGGCCAGCAAGCCGGAATTTGTCCGCGGCATCCACGAGGACTACATGCGCGCGGGCGCGGAAATTATTTCCACGAACAGTTTCCAGCTCTGCCGCCGCGCGCTCTACAACCATTTCCGCGACGACGCGCACCGCAAGCACATCGGCGCTGCGGACCTCGACACGCGCGCGGAAAAATTGCTGGCCGCGTCGGTCAAACTCGCGCTGGAGGCGCGTGACGTCGTCAAGCCCAAGCAGCCCTGCGCCATCGCCGCCGCCGTCACCACGCTGGAGTGGTGCTTCCGCCCGGACCTCGCGCCGGACGACCGCCAGGCACGCAAGGAGTATGCGGAAATCTTCCAGACGGTGAAAGATGCCGGCGCCGATCTAGTCCTGCTGGAAACAGTGAACAGCATCGGCGAGGCGCGCACCGCGCTGGAAGTGGCCAAGGGCCTCGGCCTGCCCTGCTGGATCAGCTTCGTGCCCACGGAAGAAGGAAAACTCTTTACCGGAGAAACGATGAAGGACGCCGCCGTGGCCATGGAGCGCGGAGGCGCGGACGCCGTCCTGCTGAACTGCGCACCGCCGGACGACATCAC
>DASYRO010000241.1:0-11803 GCA_036004385.1 Candidatus Acidiferrales bacterium | reverse complement strand
TCATTTTGCTCACCGAGAGTGCCCCTCCTCGCGGATTTTTTCAGCCACGCGGTCGGCAAGCGACATGATGGTCAGATAGGGATTAATCTCCACGGAATTCGGAAACAGGCTGGCATCGGCGACGTGCAGCCACGGCACGCCGTGCACGCGGCCGAACGCGTCGGTGACGGAGTCCGTGGCCGACCGGCCCATCGCGCAGCCGCCTTGCAGATGCGCAGCGGAAACGGAGACCTTGCCCAGGCGAAACGGAATTTCC
This sequence comes from Candidatus Acidiferrales bacterium, assembly GCA_036004385.1. Classification (GTDB taxonomy): domain Bacteria; phylum Acidobacteriota; class Terriglobia; order Acidiferrales; family UBA7541; genus JACQDE01. The sequence goes on along the minus strand of DASYRO010000241.1, from coordinate 11,547 downwards.
TCGGCGATGCGGTCCAAGCGTGCCGTGTCGCTCGCTTCGACAGTCGGTGGCTCGGCCATCGGCAGATGCACACGCCGCGCGCCCGCGGCGAAAAATATTCGCGCAGAGGCGACAGCGCCGCGAACCAGCCCGCGAATCACCTCCGGCGCAAATTGATAGTGCACAACGGGCCGGCCGGCAGCATCAATCGTCACGTGATTGGACTTTTCAATGTGGTCACACGCCAGCACCAGAATCATTTGCAGCCGCGGAAACGCGCGCATGAATGCGCTGTGCGCCTCGCCGAATCCCGCCAGGCTTTTCGCAGTGATGAATGGAAAATACATACATGTTTCCAGCAGAAAGCGCTCGCTTTCCGCGAACTGGTCCAGGTAAAAACTCTTTGGGTGACCAACGAAATTCGTAATCGGCCGGACGTGCTCGGCCACAACGATGAGCGCCGGATGTGTCGTGAAGCCGTGTCCCAGCTGCGGCAAATTTTTTCCGAGCCCCGAGCGCAGCAGCAGCGCGGGCGAATTCACCGCGCCGGCCGAAACGACGATGACTTTCGCGCTGATGGAATATTCACCCGGCTCCCACGCGGAAGGCTCTCCCTTTTCGCCATCTGTTTTTGCAGAGACACGCGCAAAAATTTTCTTTTCTTCAAGCCGCAGGGCTTCGCACCGCGTAATCACTTCCACGCCGTTGCGCTCGGCCGCCGGAAGCTGCACGCGGTCCGTGCCCTGCTTGGCCTGATTCGGACAGCCCAGGTTGCACAGGCTCGACCCGCGGCAGCCCTTCACATTCACCGGAAATTGCCGCGCGTCCCAGCCGAGCCGCCGGCAGCCGTCCACGAAGAGTCGATTATTTTCGTTGATGAGTTCGTCTTCGAGCAGGTGAACATTATTCTGCGCTTTGAATTTCTGCGCGCGGCGCTCGATTTCGTCAAGCGTGAGTCCCGGAATATTCCAATTTCGCAGCACGCGCTCCGGCGGCAGCAGCGAGGTGCCCGTGTACACCGCCGTCGAGCCGCCATACGTGCTGCCAAAAGCCAGCGTCATCGTGCCTTCCGCGGTCAAAAAGCCGCCACCATCTTCGTACAGGGCGCGGGCCATTTCGAATTCGCGGCCGGTGAATTCGTCATCGCGCAGCTTGGGACCTTTTTCGAGCACGGCGATGCGCGCCCCTTCGCGGCACAACGGCGAAAGTTCCTGCGCCACCGTGCCGCCTCCTGCGCCCGATCCGATGATGACGATGTCGTAGGCGCGCTCGTTCACCGCCGCGCCTCCCACCCGCGCGGGTCGGCGGCATAACCGATGGCCGCTGCGGTTTTGGGACGCCCGTAGTATCCGAGCAGCACCAGCGTGCGCAATCCCCAAAAGCCACTGCGAATAATCTGCACTGGATGATTCTCCAGCGAAGAAAGAAATCGCGCACGCTGCGCGGGCTGGAGCGATACGAAGCGATGCCCAAAACGAAATAGCGGCAACCAGTCAATTGCGCGCAGAAAAAAAAGCAACCGGCGCTGCAACGCCGGCGGACGGTCCATGATCGCTGCATCCACCAAGGCGTCAAATTCCGCCCACTCGTTTTGCGTCATTGCCGCGGCTTCCGGGACGATGGCGCAGGCAATCGCGCGCAGCAGTGGACGAATTGGCGCAAGCGCTCGCGAAGAGCCTCTGCGGGGCGAGTTTTCAGTCGGAGGCATAATTCGGCAAGTCTCGGGCAGGCTGGAAGCCTGTGCTACTCGCGTTCACGGTTCTAGTGAATTGCTGTAGCTGGTGATGAACACCATGATGTCCGAGGCTTCCAGCATGTTTTTTGCGCGGTAGCGAATGGAATGCGCATCCGTGCGCTCGAAGCCCGGCAGGTACGTCAGCATCTCCGCCTGCGTGTAGTGCTTGAAGCTGACGTCCACGGTGACCGGCGCCTGGGCCTTATAGGGCTTGAAGTCTTTCAGCCGCCCGAGCGCAGTTTTTACTTTCTTCCCGATCAGTTCGTACGAGGCTTGCGGCGTGAGCGTGCTCGCAGAATGAAAGCCAAGATGCTTCTTGGTCTCCGCGCCTTCGATGTTGCCGACCAGCGCGCGCACCTCGGCGACGGCGGCGTCATCGCCCGAAATCATCACCACGGGAACGTTGAAGTGTCCGGCGATGGCTGCGTTCCATGCGCCTTCGGTCACGTTGGTGCCGTTTAGCGCCACGCGCGTCAGCCGCGCGCTGGAAAAGGTGTGCGCGCGCACACCCTCGGGATTATTCGTGGATGCGTGGTAGCCGATGAAAATCACGGCGTCAAAGGTCTCATCAATCCCGGCCATCATGGAAAGGCGCCGCGGCCACGAGCGGATCACGCGCACGTCCGGCGGAAACAATTCGATGAGCAGATTTTCGCCGTTGCCGTGCGAATCGCTGACCAGGATTTCCGTCGCGCCGGCCTCCTTCGCGGCGTTCACGGCGGCGAGCGCCTCGCGCGTCATGAACTCGCGGTAGCGCCCGTACTCGAATCCGCTGGGGCCGAGCTGGTCACCGGTCACTGCTCCGACGACGCCCTCCATGTCCACCGAGATGTACACCTTCAGCTTCTTAGCCTGGCTGGGGGCAGCGAGCAGCGCCCCTCCTTGAAGCGAAAACGTTGGTGCCAGCAACACAATCGCGCAGATGCAAGATAGAGTGCGCCGACTCATGAGCAGTCCTCCGAGAATGATTGGGAGAAGAGAGAATCTTCGCCCCGTTCCTTTTCGACGCGGCGGAAAAGAACGGGGCTCAGAATGACACCGGGAGGGCCGAATTTCCAAGCACTACTTCACGAAAATGGCGATGAGCTCCTTGCCGTCCTTCTTTCGATGCAACATGCAGCCATCGGACTTGCCTCTCACTTTGGTGTTTGTTTGGCCAGCTCCACCAGCAGCCTACCGAGTCGTTTGTGACCGGCCTTCAAATACCAGGTTGCCCACCACGCAGCCACTTCCTTGACCTTCCACTCTTCCAAGTGTGTGAACAGTTCCTTTTTTGCGTCAGCGGCCGCATTGTCCATTTCGCGCATTTGATCATCAGTCGCCATGTTTTACCTTCCTTGCGTTGCACGCAGCAAGCGCTCCACATCGTTCACGTGATGCAAAATCCCGCGTGCTCCGAGTTCAAGCAGTTTCGGCGCAAGCACGCGGCGCGCCGCGCTCCCGCGTGCCAACACTCCGTAAAACGCCACGCCAGAGGCGCGCGCAGCGGCGGCGTCGTCCACGTTGTCGCCGAGATAAATCGCCGACGCCGGATCGCGCCCGGCGAGAATCTTGAACAAACCATCCGGCGCGGGCTTGGATTGCGCGACGTCGTCCAGTGTGACAATGCTCTGGAAATGCCGCACGGCGCCGGCGCGTGCAAACGTGTGGCGCAATTCACGCCGCGTGCGTCCGGTGAATACCGCCAGTTCCGCGCGTCGCGCGAGCCGCCGCAGCAGCGCCGCTGAGGCCAGCCACTTTTCCAACGCGACGTTGCCGCTGCCGTTCGTTCCCCAATAAAATTTCTGAAACTGGTCTTTCACATCGGCGTAGTTCACGCGCACGCCGAGCGAACAGACCCAGTCCGTGGTCAGCTTCCAGTCATCGTTATATCCGCTCTGATTTTTCCAGCGGAGAATGTCTGCGGGACGAAAACGTCTGCCGGTGTAGTGCTCGACCGTATCCAGCGTGGATTTGTGAAACGACCCGCGGACGTCCACCAGCACGCCATCCACATCGAAAATCAGAATCTGTGGGGCTCTTTTTACCATTGCAATTCAAGTGCGCGGATCAGGCGGCGCATCTGCGCGCGCGTGCCCGCGGTAATTCGGATAAAGCCCGGGCGGTCGAAGTCGCGCCTGCGGTCGCGCAGCAGAATTCCCTGCCGTTCGAGCGCGCGGACCAGCCGCGGCGCGCGATTGCCGAAATCGGCGAGTAGAAAATTTCCGCCGCTGGGATAGACCCGCGCGCCCAAGCGGCGCAGCGCATTTTCCAGCAAACGCCTGCCGCGAAGCACTTCCGCCACGGTGCGACGCATATGCGCTGCGTCGCGCAGCGCCGCTTCGGCGGCGACGAGCGCCGCCGTATTCACCGGAAACGGCGACTGTCCCTTGCGCATTTCCGCCGCCAGCGCGCGGTTGGCAAACAGACAGCCAAAGCGCAGCCCGGCGAGCCCCATCACCTTCGAAAACGTGCGCGTGACCACTAAATTCGCGTAGCGCCGGATCCACGGCAGCACGGTCACCCCGGAAAATTCCGCGTAGGCTTCGTCCACCACGACCAGCGTGCGCGGCGCTGCGTCCAAAATCCGCTTCAGCTCATTTCGCGAAAGCAGCGTGCCGGTCGGATTATTGGGATTGGCCAGCAGGAAGACACGCGGCTTGTGGCGGCGTAACGCGCGCTGCACATTTTCCATCGGTACGCGCAATTCCGCATCAAGCCGCTCGGAAATCACGCGCGCGCCGTGCAGCGCGGAATAGAAACGGTACATGTCAAACGTCGGTTCGACCAGAAAGACGCTCGTGCCGGGCTCCACGAAGCAATCGAAGACCAGCTTCAGGCCGTCGTCCACGCCGTTATTCAGAATGGTTTCTTCCGGCGCGACGCGAAAATATTTTGCCATGTGCGCGCGCGTCGCTTCGTATTCCGGATACATTCCGATCTGCTCGCGGGAAAGTGCGCGCAATGCCGCGCGCACCGTCGGCGAGCAGCCGGCCGTGTTCTCGTTGAAGTCCAGCCGCAGCTTGCCCGCGCGTCCTTGCGGCATCGCGCGGTAATGCATCTGAAGAATTTCTTTGCGCGGCAGGATTTTTGGTTTCATCCGCTGGAAACCGGGGCGCACTGCGGACTCAAGAGGGATTCGAGCCATCGTCGGGAACGAGTTTTGCCGCGTCGCTTTCGGGGTGCGCGTCCTCGGCGGGCGCGGGTGTTTCTGTTGCCGACGATTCCGGCGCGCCAGCAACCACGGCGGGTGATTCTGCCACAGCGGGAGATTCTCCTGCCGGGGACGCTGCTGCAGGCGCTTCGGAAGCGGCAGAGGAAGATTCGACGGGTGTTTTCTCTGCGGGCGGCTCCGGAACTGCGGCGGGAGCGGGCGCTTCCGGAGCGGCGGCGGCGGCCGGCACTGCCTCCGCCGCGCGCGGAGCGGTCAGCGCTGCCAGCCGCGCGGAAAGCGCGGAGACGATCAGCTCGACGAGCATTTTTGCCGCCGCGCCGTCGGTATCGCGGTCGGGGTTATACGCGGTCAGCTCGACGGCCAGCAGATTCTTCTGCTGCGCGAACAACTGCAGTGCTTCGCGGACGTCGGCGAGCCGCAGGCCACCGGGACCGGTAAATTCGCTGGCGGAAAAATCCTCGCCGGAAATCACGTCGGCATCCACGTGCAGGACGAAATTGCGCACATCCGAATGAATATGAGCGATTGCAGACTGCGCAGTGCGCGTCACGCCGTGGGTCAGGATGTCGTCCGCGGAATAATGACGGATGGGCGAAGTGCGCAGCAGGTCGCGCTCGTAGGTGTCGTAGTCCACGCAGCCGAAGAGCGCCACATCCGGCTCGCGCACCAGCGGCGGCTCGTTCCAGAAACGCACCAGCTCCGGTGCGCCTCGGCCGACGATGTGCGCCACAACCATGCCCGCCAGCCGGCCCGAGGGCGTGGTCGCCGGCACGTTCAAATCCGCGTGACGATCCATGTACATCAGCCCGACGTGCCGGTAATAGCGCCGCACGGCGGCAATGGTGGCCAGCGCGATGGTGCAGTCGCCGCCGAGCACGAGCGGCAGCGCGCCGGACTTCGCGGCCTCTTCGACTTTCGGCCGCAGCGCGTTCAGTTCGCGCACGATGCCGTCGAGGTTGCGCGCGCGAGGGCTCTCGTCGTCCTGCTGGAAGACCTGCGTTTCCACGTCGCCGAGGTCGTTGACCGTGAAGCCCGCGGCGTTCAATTGTTCGACAAGTCCTGCGGCACGCAATGTAGCCGGCGCTTTTTCGTGTCCCGGAGCGTGCGCGCCCGCGCTGGTGGGTGCGCCAATCAGCGCGATCAAATTCGGCTGGCGAGTAATCTTAACGGCCAAGAATGAACTCCAAAAGGTGACAGGTTTCAACCGTCAGGTTTCAGGTAGTAGGTGGCAGGTTTCAGCTACGCTTTCCTTGTTCTTCCCTGACACCTGATACCTGTTACCTGAAACCTGCTTTCCTACTTCGGCGCCAACTCTGGCGGCAAGCTAAAGCGCACGTCTTCGCGGATCAGCTCAAAATCGTTCTGTTCCTTGTAACCGAGCCCGGCCAGTCGCTGGCTGACTTGCTCAACGAGCACTTCCGGCGCCGACGCGCCCGCGGTCAGCCCGACGCTGGCGACATCCGCGAACCAGTCTTCACGGATCGCCGCGGCATCTTCGATCAGTCGCGCGCTCACGCCCGCGCGCTCGGCGACCTCCACCAGCCGGTTCGAATTCGAGCTATTCGCGGAGCCGACCACAAGCACCAGTTGCACTTCCTTGGCCAGGTACTCAACGGCTTCCTGCCGGTTCTGCGTCGCATAGCAGATGTCGTCCGAAGCCGGGCCGGCAATTTTCGGAAACCGTTCGCGCAGCCGGCTAACGATGCCTTCCGTGTCGTACATGCTCAACGTGGTCTGCGTGAGATAGGCCAGCTTGTCGGGATCGGACACTTCGAGGTGGTCCACGTCCTCCACGCTATCCACCACGACGGTCTGCTGCGGCGCTTCGCCGGAGGTGCCGACGATTTCCTGGTGGTCGCGATGGCCGATGAGGATGATGGTGCGGCCTTCGCGGGCAAACTTGAGCGCTTCGAGGTGAACCTTGGTGACCAGCGGGCACGTGGCGTCAACCACGCGCAGGTTGCGGGCCTTGGCTTCGTCGCGCACCGACGGCGGCACGCCATGCGCGCTGAACACCAGCACTGCACCGGAGGGCACTTCGCCGACCGTCTCCACAAAAATCGCGCCGCGCCGGCGGAGCTGGTCCACCACGTAACGGTTGTGCACGATTTCGTGGTGTACGTACACTGGCGGGCTGAAGGCATCCAGCGCCAGCTCGACGATTTCCACCGCGCGCACCACGCCCGCGCAAAATCCGCGCGGCCGCGCGCGCACCAGCCTCTTTTTGGCGCCGTTCGGTTGCGTCACTCCGTCCTCTTCCTCTTACTTGACCAGAGAAACTGCTCTCAAACCCCATATGATACGCCATCAGCCGTCCGTCTGGCTATGCCTTGTGGGACAGCCTTTCCAGCTTGTCCAAAGCATTTAGTAATGATGCCAGCCGGCGCAAGCCCGAGCCGGTTGCCGCTACATAATCGCCGTCATGGTAGGCTACACGCGCAGTAGATATTTTTCGAAGGAGATGCGCATGTTGCTCCAAGGACAAGCAAGCATCGTGACCGGCGGAGGGCGCGGGATCGGGCGGGCGATTGCCCGGCGGTTTGCGGCGGAAGGCGCGGCGGTGCTGGTGACGGCGCGGTCGGCAAACGAAATTGAAGCCGTGGCCGCGGAAATCCGTGCGGCGGGCGGGCGCGCCGCGGCCGTCGCCGGGGATGTCTCGGGCGAGGAAGACTGCTCGCGCATCGTCGAATCTGCGCGAAAGGAATTCGGCCGAGTGGACATCCTCGTCAACAACGCCAGCATATTCGGCCCGATCAAGCCGGTGGAGGAAATTTCACCGGCGGAGTGGGACGAGGCACTGGCCATCAACCTGCGTTCGGCGTTTTTATTGTCGCGGCTGGTGCTGCCGGAGATGTACGCGCGCGGGTCTGGAGTGATCCTGAACATTTCGAGCCTGGCGGCAAAGGCGGCGTTCGCGTGGGAGGCGCCCTACGCGGCGTCGAAGGCCGGGCTGATGGGGCTGACGCGATGCTTGGCTGCGGAAGCTGCGCGCAAGGGCGTACGCGTGAACGCGATTTGTCCCGGGCCGGTATTCGAAACAAAGATGTCCAAGGATTTGGGGATGGAGCTTTCCCGGCGGATGGGCCTCGATCCGAAAAAACAGGTGGAAGATTTCGCCAAGACGGTGCTGCAAGGCCGCGGGCAAACGGCGCAGGAAATCGCCGCCGCCGCCGTGTTTCTCGTTTCCAGCCAGGCCAGCGCGATTACGGGGCAGGGTTTGAATGTGGATGGGGGGATGGCTTTTTACTGAGCGCGGGGGCAAACGCCGGCACGCGCGGCGAATTGGCGAATCGCCCCTTCGATTGGGTTTCCACCCAGGCGACGGCGCGCTGCCCGCCTTCGTGCAACAGATAGACGACGCCCGCGAAAACGGCGAGGACCAGAAACGTCGCGGCAAACAAAAACAGCGCGGCGAAGAGTTCTTGTACCAAGTAAAGCTGCGCGGCAAACAGCACAGCCAGTGAAATCAACACCCACTTGCGCAACCGGTCTTCGTTCATGGTTTCCAACTCGCTTTCCAGGGCCTGTATTATTAGATGCAATTGCGAGGCCGCCGGAGAGCCGAAGTGCACGCCCGCAAGTCGCGTGATCGCAGGGATTTCGGGGAGGTGCGGCGGGGGAGAGGAGATTTCCCTAGGAATCTATTTCCGAAACTGGAAGAAAGGTTCCGTTAGCGGTGGCCGTTGGCCAGCAGCCAGCGAATTTCGAAACTCTGCTGCGCGATGATGCGCTGCTGGTAAATGCAAATTGCACTCAGCGCCACGATGGTGAGAAGTAGAAATGGAACGAACAGTTTCGTCGCTTTCATGTGGTCTCCGGTTTGCCGAAGGTGCTTGCACCGCCAGGTGAGCACCCGAAGCGTTATACCTTAACGTATTTTGCGAAATCCGCGCCGGCCAACTGTCTGGAGCGCGGCGAATCGCTAACCACGGGGAAAGGACCCTCTATGGTTCGATGCGCGACATCGGCCTCGGTTCCGCCGCCATGGAGTGTCGCGCGCGGTTCGCAGCGGGAGATTCAACCGGAAGTTTTCGCGTCAGGCCGCTGCGCACCAGCCACGCGCACGTTTCGATAAAAAAATTGCGCGAAAAATGTTCGTACTTTTCCGGCGGCCAGTCGCGCATAGAGCGATGACGGACCATGGCCGGCAGTTGGTCCGCAAAAAACACAAACCGCGGATGGCGATGCGTCAGCCAGCGGATGTAGGCGAACGTTGTGCGCAGCAAGCTTTCTGGCGCGCGCACCAGCCGCCGGTGCAGCGCCCCGCCGAGCGGCGTCACGTACGCGAACACGAGGCATTCCGGCGGCTGCGATTCGAGGAACTCGAAACCCGTCGGCGCGACGAGATAGCCGACGAAAAATCCACGCCTCGCGCCGGGGCGCTCGCGTGGCGCCATAAACCAGTAGCCGCGCAGGCTGCCGTGTCGCTCGGCGCGCGGGCGATATCCGCGCAGGTAGGGCGCAGCGAGCGCGCGAATCCATTCGATCGGCGGCGCGCTGGCCGCGAGATGATTATGTTTTGTCGTTGGCAACGAGTTCCTGTAAAGCGTTCCGCCGCTGCGGCGCGTTCAGCGGCCTTCGAAGGGATAGCGCTCGCCGGAAAATACCGCGGCGGCCACGCGGCGGCGCATGGCGATGGTGTCCACGGCTTCGCGTTTCGTGAATCGCTTGAGCGCGGCGAGCTGGATGCGCAGCATGTCGCCTTCGGCCACGGCGGCAACGGCGGTGCGCGCGAACTTTTCCACGCGGTCCATGGCGTCGTAGATGAAGGCGCGCGCGGCGTCCAGCATGACGCTGGCGGATTCTTCGCTGCGCGCGGCGGCGGATTTCTGCGCGCGGCGCAGGCAGCTTTCCATGGCGTAGATTTCCATCACCGTGTTGCTCAGCGCCGCGATGACTTCCTGGTGATCGGCGAGTTTCTGCTGGTGCTTCTGCACGGCGGAACCCGCGGCCATCAGAAATGCCTTCTTGGCGTTTTCGACGCAGCGCTCCTCTTCGGCAAACGGCGCGCTGGAAGGCTCTGCGAACGACGGCGGGGCCATCAAATCGCCGGCAATCTTCATCGCCGCCGGGATCAGCGGCAGGATGCCTTTCATCGCGCGCTTCATGAGCATGTCAATGATGAGCAGGCGGTTGATTTCGTTGGTGCCCTCGAAGATGCGGTTGATGCGCGAATCGCGATAAGCGCGCGCTACGGGATATTCCTCGTGGAAGCCGTAGCCTCCGTAAATCTGCACGGCTTCGTCTACGACGTAGTCCAGCATCTCGCTGCCGTAGATTTTGCTGATGGAACTCTCGACGGCGTACTCCTCGAGCACGGCCATGGCCTGGCGGATTTTGTCGCTGCCGGCGGCAGCCGCAGTCATCGCGGCGTCAATCATGCCCGCGGTGCGGTAGACCATGGACTCCACGGCGAAGGCGCGGATGGCCATTTCGCCGATTTTTTCCTGGATGAGTCCGAACTCGGCGATGGCCTTGCCGAACGCTTTGCGTTCCTTCGCGTATTTCGCGGCGATGCCCAGCGTGATTTTCGCTCCGCCCATGCAGTACGTGCCCAGCGTGAAGCGTCCGGCGTTGAGCGTGTTCAGCGCAATCTTGAATCCCGCGCCGACTTCGCCGAGCAGGTTTTCCTCGGGCACCGGACAGTTGTCGAAAAAGATCGGCACGGTCGAACTGCCCTTGATGCCCATCTTTTTTTCTTCGCCGCCCACTTTGAAGCCTGGAAAATTGCGCTCCACGAGGAAGCAGGAAACTTTTTCGCCGTCCACTTTGGCGAACACAATGAAGAAGCCGGCGAAGCCGCCATTGGTGATCCACATCTTCTGGCCGTTCAGAATCCAGTTTTTGCCGTCGGGAGAAAGCACCGCGGTGGTGAGCAGGTTCTGTGCGTCGGAGCCCGCCTGTGGCTCGGAGAGGCAGTAGCAGGAAAGCAGATCCCCGCTGGCGATGCGCGGCAGGTAGCGCTGCTTCTGCTCTTCGCTGCCGAAATAGACCAGCGGCACCGTGCCGATGCCCGCGTGTCCGCCGTGCGACGTGGCAAAGGAGGCGTAGCCGGAAAGTTTTTCCGCCAGCACCGTGGTGGCAACTTTGTCGAGGCCCGCGCCGCCGTACTGCTCGGGCACGCCAGGGCCGAGCAGACCCAGTTCGCCCGCCTTCTTCAGCAGTGAGGGCATGAGGCCTTCTTTTTTGTCTTCGAGGTCGTGAACATGCGGCAAAACTTCATTGGCGACAAATTCCTCGGCGGTCTGCCCGATGAGTTTCTGGTCGTCGGTCAGGTCCGCGGGAGTGAACATGTCCTCCGGCCGGCAGGGGTCGAGCAGAAAGCTGCCGCCCTTGGTGAAAGTTTGCGGCGTTACTGTAGTGGCCATGGATTACCTCGGCTGTGGTTCATCCGAACCGCGCGGGCAAATCATTGTAACGCCAATTGCGTGGCAGAGGTAGGGCGCGCGGCGGAGTAGATGATCACCGTGTTGAATCGGAGCCACACCGATGAGGTGGCGCTACATAGAGTAGAATCTCGTCGTGGCAAAGATGACAGTCGAGGAAGCGTATCCCGATATTGCCTTCCGCGCGAAGTCGCGCAACTGGTGGGCGCGGCTGACGCGTGTCCCCGCGGAATGCCAGCACCTGGAAACCGAGTTCACGTGGATGGCCACGTATGCGCCGGACACGATATATC
>DASYRO010000240.1:0-2414 GCA_036004385.1 Candidatus Acidiferrales bacterium | reverse complement strand
GAGCTTTCTTGGAGCGTTTTTCGACGATGAATTTCGCGCCGCACTTGGGACACGGCTCAGCAATCGGACGATAGGGCGTAGTGAAGTCGCATTCCGGGTACTGATTGCATCCATAGAAGCGCCGCATGCGCCCTTTGCGCGCCATGCGTTCGACGAGCTCGCCCTTTCCGCACTTGGGGCAGGCGATGCCCAGCGTCTTCGCGCGGATGAATTTGCACTTGGGATACGCGGAGCAGCCGGTGAATTCGCCGTAGCGGCCGTGCTTGAGCACAAGCTGCGAGCCGCAGTCGGGACATTTTTCGTCGAGCAACTGATCGGGCTGGCGCGCTTTGCGCGTGCCATGCACCAGACGCCGCGTGGTCTTGCATTCCGGATAGCCGGTGCAGGCCAGGAACGGCCCGAAGCGTCCGCGCTTGATGGTCATTTCCTTGCCGCAGTTGTCGCAGTATTCAGGGCCGGCTTCGCTTTCGACGTTTTCACTTTCCGGCTCGGGTGAAATATCCTGCGTGAAGTCGCAATCCGGGTAGCGCGAGCAGCCCAGGAAAAATCCGTGACGGCTGATGCGTTCGAGCAGCTCGCCCTGGCCGCACTTCTCGCATTTTTTGCCGGTGGGGATGCCGGCCTTGTACGAGGCCATTTCCCCTTCGGCCTTGTCCAAGTCCTGCGCGAAGCGGTCGTAGAAATCGCGGACGGCGTTGCGCCACGGCAGCTTGCCTTCTTCGATTTCGTCGAGCTCTTCTTCCATGCGCGCGGTGAAGCCAACATCGAAAATGTCGTCGAAACTTTTGACCAGCAGGTCGCTAACTTTTTCGCCGAGCAGCGTCGGCGTCAGGCGGCCCTGTTCGCGGGAGACATATTCGCGGTCCACGATCGTGGAAATAATCGTCGCGTAAGTGGAGGGGCGGCCAATGCCTTTTTCCTCGAGCTCTTTCACCAGCGTCGCTTCCGTGTAGCGCGGAGGCGGCTCGGTGAAGTGCTGGTCGCCGCGCGGATTCTTCGCTTCCGCGCCCTCCGCGGTGCGCGGCAGCGATTGCGGATCCGCCAGGCGCAGCCGTTCGCCTTCGGCAATCACCGGCAGCGTGCGGCCTTCTTCCTCGGCGTCCTCTTCCAGCTCTTCCTTGTCAATTTCATACGCGGCCAGGAAGCCGTTGAACTTCATCACCGCACCGGACGCGCGGAACTGGTAATCGCCGGCGGCGATGTCCACCGTGGTTTGGTCAAAGACGGCGGGCACCATTTGCGATGCGACGAAGCGCTGCCAGATCAAACGGTAGAGCCGGTAGAGATCGTCTTCGAGATACTGGCGGACGGAATCAGGCGTGCGCGCGGCGTCCGTGGGACGAATGGCTTCGTGCGCATCCTGCGCGTCTTTTTTCGACTTGTAGAAAATCGGTTTTTCGGGCAGGTAGCTCGTGCCATAGTCCGCGCCGATAAGCTGGCGCGCCTGCTCCAGCGCGTCCGCGCCGACGCGCACGGAATCCGTGCGCATGTAGGTGATCAGCGCGACCGCTCCTTCCTCGCCCAGCTCGACGCCCTCATAGAGGCGCTGTGCGAGCATCATGGTGCGCTTGGTGCCGAAGCGCAGTTTGTTGTACGCGGCCTGCTGCAGCTTGGAGGTGGTGAACGGCGGCGAAGGATAGCGGCGCTTCTCTTTTTGCGTGACGCTGGTGACCAGCCACTGCGCCGGCGCGAGTTCGCCGAGCACGCGCTGCGCTTCGGCCTCATTGGGAATGTCGAGGTCTTCGCCCTTGTACTTCCAGAGCTTGGCTTCGAAGACGGGCGGCTCGGCGGCGGCCAGGTGCGCGTGGACGGTCCAGTATTCGCGTTTCTCGAACGCGCGGATGGCCTGCTCGCGCTCGACAATCAGGCGCAGCGCGACGGTCTGCACGCGCCCGGCGGAGAGGCCGCGGCGCACTTTGTCCCACAGCAACGGCGAAATTTTGTAGCCCACGATGCGGTCGAGCACGCGGCGCGCCTGCTGCGCGTCCACCAGCTTCATGTCCACTTCGCCCGGTTTTTCAAACGCGGCCTTGATGGCCTTGGCGGTGATTTCGTTGAACAGCACGCGGAAAATTTTCTTACGGTCGGCTTTTGTTTTTCCAAGCTGCGTCGCGAGATGCGCGCAGATGGCTTCGCCTTCGCGGTCGGGGTCGCCGGCGAGGTAGACGGCATCTGCATCCTTGGCCGCTTTTTTCAGCTCGCTGATGACTTTCGTTTTGCCGGGGATGGTTTCGTACGTCGGCTCAAACTCGTGCTCGATATCAATGCCGAAGTCTTTTTTCGGCAGGTCCATCACGTGCCCATAGGACGCCTTGACCGAATAATTGCGGCCGAGATATTTGTTGATGGTCTTGGCTTTGGCCGGCGATTCGACGATGACGAGTGAACGAGCCATATTGGCGACGAGACTGAGC
>DASYRO010000239.1:0-5227 GCA_036004385.1 Candidatus Acidiferrales bacterium | reverse complement strand
CTGCCCATTCGCATGATTCCTCCTCCTCGAGGCAAGACAAATTTGAATTCGGTGAGACTACCACAGGTTGCCGGTCATTGGATTAGACGACGGGAATGCGGGAACGTCTAGGCGCTCCTCACTGCTTGGCCAGAAAACTTTCGATGTAAAGGGCAACGGCGCGGCGCTGCTCCGCGGTGGCCGACTTGAAGCGCCCGGTGACGTTGCGCTCGATGACTTCGCGCGTGAGCTTGCGCTGGTTGAGCGGAACGCCGTGCTCCAGTGGCTTATCGCCGCGTTCGTTATGGCAACTCGCGCAGCGCGCAACAAAAAGGTCCTTGCCGATGGTCAGCAAACGATTGCGTTCCGCGTCCGCGGCGGATGGAGCCTGTGCTCTCGAGCTGGACAAGTTGCAAACCACCAGCACGGCACAAAACAAAATCGCGCTCAAGGCTAGAAGGCTTCGCGGATGGCGCGCAGCGAACATGGCTCTCTACCGGAGTAGACGATCTGAAGTGAGTCTGTGTTACTCCGCCGCAGACGTCAAGCTCGACAAAAGCGGGCCAGGGAACATGCGCCGCGCTAATGGCGGGAACGGAGAGAGTAATTGCGCACGGCGCCGAACGTGGTGACGCCGAGGTGCACGTAGGAAGTCCACCGCTCGAGCCGATGGTGACCCTTGCGATGAAAAAGATAAGAAATGCCGACGGAGGTTAGGGCGCCGGCGGCTTCGATGGCGGCGAAGGCGGGCTTGTTGTCCACTACCTCGTTGGTGAGCAGGATTTCGTTGCGCCCGCGGCGGCGCATGTTGCCGGTGGAATGGAAATCGAGCGCGCGTGACGCCGCCACGCCGGCAAAGAGCCACGCGTTGCGCTTGTCCCAGAAGCGATGCGTGGCCGCGGGCGGCGTTGGGGCGGATGCGGGGTTTTGCTGCGCATCCGACGGGCGCTGTGGCTGCGGCTTTTCGGGAAGTTGCGTTTGCTGCGGCTCGCCGCTTTGCTGCGCGCAGATCAGGCCGGGAGACGACAAAAGCATCAAGGTGAAAAAGACCGCAGCTAAACGCATCGAGGCGATTGTAAGACAGGAATCAAGAGGAGCCGAGAGATTCCTGAAGCGAAACGACGATGGAGCGCAACTTCTCCGCGGCGAGGGAATAGGCATCCTCCTCTTTTTCCTTTTTCTCTTTGGGCGGAGGAGGGGCCGTGGCCACGGCGGTAGCGGCGCGACCTCGTTCGCGTGCGCCTGCTTCTTCGGCGGCATGAATCTCTTCTTGGGGTTTTTCGGCAGGCCGCGGCTTGGCCGTTGAGTCCCGGGCCGCCGCTGCGAGTTCGTCACGGGAGAATTTGACCGGTTCTCCGAAGGCCATGCGCGCGCGAGCGCGGGACGACGAGCCCGGAATCAACGAAGCCCAGTGAATCGAACGGCCGCGCGGCCAGATCTCGAAAACATTTTTCAGCGCTACGGGCACAACCGGCACATCGAGATTGAGCGAAAGAATCGCCGCGCCTTTTTTGAATTTCTTGATTTCGCCGTCAATGGTGCGCTCGCCTTCCGGAAAGAGAGTCAAAATTTTTCCGTGGCGCAAGCCGAACGCGCCGGCCTGCATGGCGCGGATAAGATTGGCGTCGGGATCCACAGGGACCACGTTCGTGCGGCGGGCGATCCAGGCCATCAGCGGCGCCTGAAAATATTCGCTCGCGCCGACGAAGAACAGATCCTTCAAGTGCCGGTAGGGAAGCGCACTGAGCAGCAAAAACGCGTCGAGATACGTTTCGTGGTTGGGGCAGAGCAGGAACGGGCCTTTTTCCGGAAGGTGTTCGCGTCCGCGCACGCGGAAGCCCAAGAAAAGCCAGGCGAAGGCGTAGGCCAGCTTCAGCAGGACAAAAAAGAATGCGGCGACCAGCGGGCGCGGGGGCAGCAGCTCGCGAAGAACGGGATCGTTTTCGACGTCCTCCTGAAGAATCTTTTCCCAGGGGTCGCCCGCGGCTTCCGCAGCGGCTTCTCCACCCGCGCCGGATGCGCTTCCGGCGAGACACGCGTCCACTAACTCGCGGACGGTGTAAATCTTGTGCGCGGTTTCTTCGTCCACGCGGGTTTCGAATGCGAGCTGAAGCTGCGTGAGCAGCTCCACGCGTTCCATGGAGTCGAGACCCAGCGCGAGCTCAATGTTCGCGTCCGGATGCACGGCTTCCGGCGAACGCGTGGCGGAGCGAATCATCTCCAGCGCGCGCGCCACGCGCGGGTCGGCGGCCCATTGGGCGTCCTCTTCGCTCTGCGGCTGTTCGGCGGAAACGGCTTCCGACGGTTCGCCGCCTTTCTCGCCGGCCAGCACGCGCTCCTGAATCTGGAAGCGTTTGAGTTTGCGTGTCGTGGTGCGCGGCAGGTCTTCATTCCAGATGTCGTAGCTAAGCACGCGCTTCATGGGTGGCAATTGCACGGAGAGGCCTTCGATTTCGAAACGCAGCACTTCTTTGGCGTTGACGATTTTTTTCTCGCGCAAAGCTTCGAAATTCGGCACGACCACGGCGTGCAGGCGCTCCGCAGCGGGCTCGCCCGGACGGGAAAGTCCGAGGACACAGATCTCCTTGATGTACGGCGACTGCTGGTAGTGCGTCTCGATTTCCTCCGGATAAATATTTTTTCCGGAGCTAGTGACGATGATTTCCTTGCTGCGGCCGGTGATGTAGAGGCGCTTACCGGAATCGAGATAGCCGAGGTCGCCGGTGTGCAGCCAGCCGTCTTTCAGCGTTTCGGCGGTGGCGTCTGCGCGGTTGAAGTATTCCTTCATGACCATGCCGCCGCGGATACAGATTTCTCCGTCGCGCGCGCCCTGCTCGGCGTTCGCGTCCGGCGGAAGAATCTTGATTTCCACGCCCTTCAGCGGATGTCCTACGGATGCGACGTGCGGATCGCCGAAACGCACCAGCGTGGCCGCGCCGGAACATTCCGTGAGCCCGTAGGCCTGGAGAATGTCCACGCCGAGATCGAAGAGGTCGCGACCGATATCGGGGTCGAAACGCGAGCCGCCGGTCACGAAAAAACGCATGCGCGGGCCGAGCAGTTCGTGCACCTGCCGGAAAAATTTTTTGCCGAGATTGACGTGCAGCGCGCGGCGGAACAGCCCGTTCAAGCGCAGAAGCCGGCGGAAAAGGAAGCGCCGGAGGAAATTGGCCTTGGCGACTTTTTCCATTACGCGCTGGTGGATGAGATAGAAGAATTGCGGCACGCAGGCAAATACGGTGATATTGCGCTCACGCAGCGCGCGCAGCAGTTCCGTGGTGTTGAGCTGTTCGAGGTAGACGACGCCGGCGCCGACCCAGAAGGGCAACAGCAGGTTGGCGACCTGCGCGAGCGCGTGAAAGAGAGGCAACACGCCGAGGAGGACGTCGGATTCACTGACTTGCACGCGATCGAAAACGGCATTGGCCTCCGCGAGAATGTTTTTGTGCGTGAGCACGACGCCTTTGGGATCGCCGGTGGTGCCGGAAGAATACAGAATAATCGCGGGGTCATCTTCGGTGGCGGGACACGGCGGGGCGGGCGCAGCATGCTGCGCCCCTACAAATGATTCCCACGTGAGGAGCGATTCGTGCTCGCCGTGCAGCAGAACGATTTCCGTGGACGATTGCGACGAGCCGGCGGCTTCTTTTGCTGCGGCCACAAAGCGCGGTCCCACAAATATCAGTTTCGCGCCGGAATCCTTGAGCAACGTCGCTACCTGTTTCGCTTTGTAGGACGTGTCCAGCGGAACGGGGACGGCGCCGAGGCGCTGCAGTCCGAGATACGCGGCCACCCAGCGAAAATCGTTGTCGGCGAGAATCGCGCAGCGGTCTCCCTTCGCGATGCCGCGCGCGTGCAGCGCCGCCGCCACCGATTCCGCGGTGCTGCGCAGCTCGCCGAACTTGTGCGAGTCCACGCGGTCCGGGTGCTGGACTTCCACCGCGGTGCGTTCCGCGAATCGTTCGGCGATTTCAGTAAAGCGGTGGTAGAAACTCGGCATAGAGCAGGGGGGAGGTTCCCTTCCATCGAGAGTAATCCGGAATGGGGAAAAAGGGAAGGATTCAGGATTGAGGATTCAGGGAAGCGACCAGGCGGCAGCCAGCAGAAGAGATTCTTCGCTTCGTGATGCGCCTTGCGGCGCATCGCCTCGCTCAGAATGACAGCCGCTCAATTCTCGCCGGTTTTTGCGGGTGAAGCGGGGTAGAGATTCATCAACGTCTTGCGGGTGGTGCCGAGAGTGAAGGCCACGGATTCGCGCGGGACGCTTTCGACGTACGGGCGGATGAGCCAGGCGATGACCGCGGGGATGCTGCGCGAGAGAGACACGGATTCGCACTGGATGTACGTGCCGCCATCGCGCTCCAGATAGCGCCAGTAGGTGTTCATGCGCCACAGGTAGCCACTGTCGTTGCCCACGGGCTTTTCGGGGCCATCGGGCTCATCGGCGTCTTCGACCTGAGCGATGCGCGTGGTCCACGTGCGCGTGTGCATACGGTGCGCATCGAGCGGAATGTAGCGGACTTCGTGCTCGGTGTTGTGCACGGTGGTGACCACGGCTTTGTGCTTGTAGAAGCGGTAGAAAATTTTGAAATCGTTGCCGCTGCGCGACAGGATGCGCGACTTCATCACGTCCGGCTTGTAGATTTCGGCGTGGCGCTCATATTGCTGCGCGAGCGCGATGGTCTGCTGGAGCGTGACGCCGGGAATGAACACCGTCCCCACCCAGTGATGGATGATGGAGTCGCCGTCCTCGATGGGCTTGCCGTTGTCGAGCGTGCGCATGCGCTCGATGACCACTTCGCCGCGGCGCAGGCGATCATACGTTTGCGTGCGCGCCGGCGCGGGGAGCGCGTCCACCCAGAGAAAGGGATCGGATTTCTGGATCTCAGCGTGTATGCGCGCTTCAGTGAGGCGGATGTAGCGATCGAACGTTTCGACCGATTTCGGTTTCAACTCGACGGCAAACGCAGGCGGAACCGCCAGACTGGCGCAGACAAGGGCCGCGGCCAGACGTCGAAGAGTGAGGCGGGCGGTCATCGTGTGTCTCGCATACGCGACAGGTGCGGTGAATGTGTCGACGAAAGATAGCGGCACAGATCAGTGGCCGCTTGTCGTTTCAATGCGTTAGGTGTCGTCTGGCGTCGCATCACTTTTATATCGGGCAAGGCGGTTGCCAAGCACGATAAAGATAACTGGGAAGAGGAGAATCAGGCAGGAAGCAGCTAAAAAATCTGGCGGGTTGGGAAGC
>DASYRO010000238.1:0-3332 GCA_036004385.1 Candidatus Acidiferrales bacterium | reverse complement strand
GTTCAACCGCACCGAGGATTCCGCCTATATCTCGATGGAATTAGTGGAAGGCGAGAGCTTACGGCAGATCCTCGCCCGCTTCGGAAGTATGACTCCGAAAAAAGGCGTGCAGATTGCCACGCAAATTTGCGCGGGACTCCGTGAAGCGCATTCGCAGGGCATCATCCATCGCGACCTCAAACCAGAAAATGTGATGATTGACCAGGCTGGGAACGTCAAGCTGATGGACTTCGGCATCGCCCGCTCCAACCTGGGACTGGCCACCGCCGCGGGGCTGGTCATCGGCACTCCGGCGTATATGTCGCCGGAACAAGTACAAGGCAAGACAGCCGATGCGCGCTCGGACATTTACTCCCTCGGCTTGATCTTGTATGAAATCTTCACCGGCGCCGCAGCATTTCGAGGCAAGACGGCTGTTGAAGTTGTCTTCAAACAGATCCAGGAGCAGGCGATTCCGCCGCGCCAGCACGATCCTACTTTGCCTTTGCACATTGAGCTGGCCATCGTGCGTTGCATGGAAAAAGATCCGGACAACCGTTTTCAATCCGTAGATGAATTGGAAGCGGCACTTGCCGGGACGGGCTTGCCCAGCACGACCGCCGCGGTGGCCATGCCGACGCCTTCGTCCATGCCGACGGCTGACGCTGCCGCGATCGCTGCCGTAGCCGCAGCGCCGACTCCGCCACCGGTCGCTCCGCCAAGGACTACTCCGCCTGCACCGGTTCAGGCACCTGCCCCCATCCCCAGCCGCGAGGCGCAGAGGCCGAGCGCTTCCCCTGCGAGCGCATCGGTCGAAGTCGCCGAGCGCGTTTCACCCGCGCCGCTGCCGGTTGCGCGCGCCGGCGCGACCAAGAGCACGGGTCTCGTCCTTGGCGGAGTCGCTCTGGCTGTGATCATCGGCGGATTTTTTGCGGTGAAATATTTCACAGGATCGAAATCTTCGCCAGACCAGTCCCAGTCGCCCGCGCAAGTTGATTCGCAGCCGCCCGCAAATTCCAAGACCCCGCCGCCGTCGCCCGGCGGAGCAGGCTCCGGAGGTCGCGCGGAACCCAACACTCCTTCGGGATCCACTGGCGGACACGAAATCGCAAAAGCGTCGCCCATCGCGCCGCCTGTCGGCTCGTCGGCCACGCCGCCTCCAAAACCGGTGCCGGAGCCAGCCGCTCCGCCATCGGCGCCCGTACGTCCTCTGCCGGACTATTCTTTTGCGCGGACTATGGCCGGCCACACTGGCGCGGTTGCGGCCGTTGCGTTCAGCGGCGACGGGCGTTTGCTGCTTTCGGGCGGCATGGACAAAACCGCGCGGCTCTGGGAATCGGGCAGCGGGCAACAGCTCGCGGTGATGAAGGGTCACGGCAACGCGGTGACGGCGGTTGCGCTGAGTCCTGACGGCTCCATTGCTGTGACGGGGAGTCTGGACCGCGTGATGAAGCTGTGGGACGCAAGCAGCGGGCGCGAAGCCATGTCGCTGCCCAAAGAATCATCGGGGTATCTCGCGCTGGCGTTCAGCCCCGATGGGCGCGTGCTGGCGGCGGCGATGCAGGACGGCCGCGTGAAATTGCTGGACATGCCATCGGGTCGCGCCGTGCAGAGCCTCGACGCGCACTCCGGGCCGGTGCACGCGGTTGCGTTCAGTCCCGACGGAAGAGTGCTGGCCACGGCGGGCCGCGACCAGAAGATCAAATTGTGGCAGGTTTCCTCCGCGCAGGAAATTGCCACACTAACGGGCCACGCGGATGCGGTCACCAGCGTCGCGTTTAGCTCGGATGGACGGACGCTGGCCTCCGGCAGCGAGGATAAG
This sequence comes from Candidatus Acidiferrales bacterium, assembly GCA_036004385.1. Taxonomy (GTDB): domain Bacteria; phylum Acidobacteriota; class Terriglobia; order Acidiferrales; family UBA7541; genus JACQDE01. The sequence goes on along the minus strand of DASYRO010000238.1, from coordinate 1,531 downwards.
ACCGTGAAAATCTGGGATGTCTCCGGCCGCCGCGAACTGCGCACCCTCGCGGGTCACGCCGCGGGCGTGGACGGCGTCGCGTTCAGCGGGGATGGTCGCGTGCTCGCCTCCGGCAGCGGCGACAAGACAATCAAACTTTGGGAAGTTGCAACGGGAAGGGAACTGAAAACTCTCACCGGCCACGTCTTTGGAATTTCCGCGCTAGTTGTTTCACGCGACGGCCGCTGGTTTGCTTCCGCCGCTGGCGACAACACCATCCGCATCTGGCGGCGAGAGTAAAATTCGAAAAGCGAAAAACGAAAAACGGCTCCTCCTGGCGGGGATGTTCTCCCGTTTTTCGGTTTTCGTCTTTACGATCTGCGCAGCACCATCATCGTCAAATCGTCTTTTTGCCGGCCATCGGCGAATGCGCTCCAGTCTTCCAGGGCGGCGTGCACGAGCGATGTCGGCGCAAGCGCATGGCGTTGCTGGACCAGTTTGCTGAGGCGCGTGAGACCGTATTCGGCGTCGCGCGCGTCACGCGCTTCGGAAAGGCCGTCCGTATAGAGCACCAGCGAATCGCCGCGACCAAGCTGCACTTTCTGCGCGGGGAAATTTCCCGTGCAGAACATTCCCAGCGGCACGCCGGTCGAGCCCAGCGCCGACACTTTGCCGTTCAGCACCGCAAGCACGGGCAAATGCCCTGCGTTGCTGATTTCGATTTCGCCTGAGCCGGTGGCGCGCCCGCAGACCAGCGTCGCGTATTGTCCAGTGGGTACGCTCTCGCAGAAGATGCGATTAGCAGTTTCCACGAGTTGGTTGACGGGCAAACCCAGGCTGATCAGGCTGCGAAATGTCGCGTGCAACTGCGTCATGAGCATGGACGCGGCCACGCCGTGGCCGGAAACGTCGCCCAGGAGAAAATAATTGTCTGTCACGCCATTCTTCGCCGGAATCACATCGCAATAGTCGCCGCTGACCGGCCCTGCCGGCGCGTAGTGATAGTGTAAATCCCAGCCATCGAGTTTCACATCCGCCTTCGGCAATAGGCCGCGCTGGATGCTGGAAGCCATGTCCAAATCGGCCTGCAAGGCGCGTTGCTGCTCGGCGTTAAGATGCTCGATGCAGTACATGGCCAGCGGATTCACGCGCAGCCATTCTTCGCCGACAAATTCGTGGCAGCTTTCGCAGATGCCGTACGAGCCGCGCTCCATGCGCTCGAGCGCGGAATCCACTTCGTGCATCAGGCGTTGAAATTCATCGGGCCGGCCGGCGCGGGCCATGGCTGCTTCAAGCCTCACCTTGCGCTGCTCGAGCTGCACGCGAAGAATATCCTGATTGATGGCTGCCATTTTTTCCTCCCCTGATAGCGTACGGAGAGAACTGTGCGAGTGCTATCCGCGGATTGCGATCAAATTTGCTTCCCGGCGGACGCCCGCCGCCGGAGCGGTTTGTACGAGGGATTAGATTCAGCAGGGGGCGCTACAGGTGCAGCGTCTTTCTCGAATAACGCCCGGCCATTTTGGCCGGATTTGCGCATCAGGCGTTCCAG
>DASYRO010000237.1:0-3523 GCA_036004385.1 Candidatus Acidiferrales bacterium | reverse complement strand
GATAACTGTTTTTAAGTGGATTGGCCGCCGGCGAAGAAAGCTGCGGAAAAAGACGTCGGGAGGATCCTGGTGGGGGATCCTCCCGCTGTGGGGTGGCCAGGCCGGCAGGGAAAGACTATTTGCCGGTGGCTGGCGCGGAATACTTGGGGACGCTCAGATATCCGACGATCTTGCTCTTCCCCACCTGGTTCACGACGAGCTCCATGGGAGCGCGCGTGCCACGGGTGTAGAAGTAGATCGGTTCGTTGATCGAGCGGTTCTTTTTCTCCAGGCGGAGATCGTCCGCGAACAGCGCGATCGTGAACTGATTCCGCTTGGGATTTGTGCCACGAAGCTCGACGGTAACATTACCGAGTTTCTCGCGCTTGCCCTTGGCGTCCAGCGTGAATTCGAAGTAATCGCGCTGGCCGAGCCGGCGGAGCTGCTCGATCTCGTCGTGGTTGCGGGCAATCAGGGTGCCCAATTCGCCCTTGGCCATCTGGAGATTCTGCGAGGTAGATTCGAGGTCCGTGCGCACCCCGGAAACGTCGCCTTTGAGCGAAGTCACGTCCTCAGCGCTGGCCTTGGCAGCCAGCTCCGTACGGACAGAAGACTCCATCTCTTCGAGGTGCTTGGCGGCTGCTTCTTGATACTCTTTGCCCTGTTTACGGGCGCGAGCAAGCTCGCCCTGGGTGAGCTTGAGCCGGTCGGTCACCACGCTCAACTCGCCTTGCGCTTGCGCGTTGGATTCCTCGGCCTGCTTCAGCCGCTTGCTCAACATATCCACGGTGTCGCGCAGGGAATTGACTTCCGGCTGCAACTGAGCCGACAATCCCTGCTCGATGTTGCTGGAACGGCTCGACGCGCTGTAGCCTACGCCCAGCGCGAGAACAGCGACAATGGCCACAATGACTACGGCGATTGTGACCCACATCGGTGCACCATGATTTTCGGTGACGATTGTTTCGTGTACTTCGTGGCGATCTTCAGTCATATTTTATCCCCTTCGAAAATCCCTTGCGACCAAGCAGTGATGCACGCTGTGCGCCAAAGGAGGCAGTAGCCACGATTCACGGTAACCTCAACGCAACACGGCAGTTAGATTAGGCTAGCCGAGAGGCTGTGGATGAATTCTTTGTACTAGGCCTTGCACTTTTTACGTGGAGCCGATAGTTTCTGCGAATTCGCAGGTTTGAATTCCTGGAGGCGAAAGATGATTACGCGTCGTCGGTTTTTTAGTTCGCTGGGGATTGCCGCGGGGGCGGCGGCCACACTCCGTGTAGCGGAATTGCGCGCCGATATCAAGCCCGGCGCGGTTGCGTCGCTCAAACCGCCGTTCCGTCTGCCCGTGGAATGGTACCGCGCCACGGTGAAACGATTTCAGTCGCGGCTCTCCGCGATGGGACTCGGCGGAGCCATCGTCGCTGACCAGCTCAACCGAAATTATCTGACGGGTATTTTTTTGACGGAAACTGAACGTCCCAATTTTCTGTTCGTGCCGACCGCGGGCGAACCCGTCGCATTCATTCCCGGACTGGATCGCGACATGGCCGCGTCCTGGTGGGTCAAGGAATTCGAATGGTATTTCGACTACCCGCATTCCGGCGAGTTCAACAAGGTCGTCTGGAAAGCGGGTCTGCCCGAAGACCTGTTCAAGTGGATGCTGCGCGGCCTGGCCAAACGCGGCTTCGGCAACGCCAAGCTGGGCATGGACCGCGAACCCACCCCATCGCTGGAAAAGCGCTTCCGCGAAACTTTGCCGGAAGCGAGCCTCAATGACATCTCCAAGGAACTTCTTTTTATGCGGCAAGTGAAGACGCCGGAAGAGTTGGCGCTGATGCAGAAAGCGATTGACCTGCACGACGCCATGCTCGCGTTTGCGCGCAGCTACATCCTCGAAAACGGCACGAAGGTCACCGATTTCGACGTGCGGCGAGCCACGGAAGAATTCGGTACGCGCACGCTGCTGTCTGCGATGGGCGGCGAAGTGGACGGCAAGGCACACCACGCAGTAGGAATCAGCCTGGGTTTTTCCTGCCGCGCAGGAGTGGCCACCGCGTATCCGCATCCCAACCAGTTTTTCTATGCGCGGCTGGCGACGGGGCAGGCTGTGCAGATTTCTTCGGTGATTCACATCGGCGGATACGGAGGCGAAGGCTACCGCGCCCTGCACATCGCGCCAATGAACGATCTACAGAAAAAAATGTGGGACGTGCACAACGAAATGACGTTGAAACAAGCGGAATTCTGCAAGGCCGGGGCGAAGTGCTCGGAAATCGGCGCGGCCACGCTGGCCATTGCGCAAAAAGCCGGCATGGAAAAGTACGTCTATCACCGTCCGGCGCACGGACAGGGCATGGAAGGGCACCAGGCGCCGTATCTATCGCTCGGCGACGACACGGTGCTGGTGGAAAACATGACCTTTTCCAACGAACCGGGACTTTACAACTTGGAAGGCGGCTACGGGTACAACCACTCCAACTGCGTGCACGTGCAACGCGAGCGCGGCGTCATCATGAACAAAACGCCACTGACTCGGGAATTCTGTTGGCTGAAGATTTAGCGCGTCACGACCATGTTCTTCAGCGCGGCGATGCGATCTTCCAACTTGGGGTGCGTGCTGAAGAGGCTCGTAAACACAGTCCCGGGGCTGAGCGGGGCGACGATGAAAAGGTGCGATATGGAGGGACTCGTGTCCATAGGGATGCGCTTATTATAGGCGCCCAGTTTCTCCAGCGCGCTGATCAGCCCGTATGGGTGACCGACCATGCGCGCGCCGCTGGCATCGGCTTCGAACTCGCGCGTCCGGGAAATCCACAATTGAACAATTGCGGCAGCAATTGGCGCGAGAATCAGCGTCAGCAGGGCGCTCAAGCCACCGCCGCCGCGGTCGTCATCTCGGCTACCGCCCCCGAAAATCATGGCGAGGCGGCCCATGAACGCGAGATGCGTGATGGCGCCAGCAATAGTCGCCGCAACCGAAGAAGTCAGGATGTCGTAGTTGCGCACATGGGAGAGCTCGTGCGCCAGCACTCCCTCAATCTCGTCATCATTCATCACTTGCAGGAGCCCTTGCGTGACGGCCACGGATGCGTGCTGCGGATTGCGGCCGGTGGCGAACGCGTTGGGCGCCTCCTCGGTAATCACATAGAGCTTGGGCATCGGTAGATCGGATTTGGCACACAGGCGTTCGACGATTTGATAGAGCCGCGCGGCATCTTCACGACCGACTGGCTGCGCACCGCTCGAGGCCAGTGCGATTTTGTCGGAGAAGAAATAGGCTGCGCCGTTTATCAACACGGCCAGAATCAGCGCGAAGGTCATGCCACTCGGCCCGCCGATTCTTTCTCCAATCAGCAGCAGGACCAGAGTCAGCGCCGTCAACAGCAATGCTGTCTTGAACGTGTTCATCCGTTTCCTGATTTACCTCATCAACCAGTCTAGAGAGCGAGTGTATGCGCGTCAAATCGCGCCGGTTTTTAATTCGCTGCGACCTCCTCGCAGGCGCCGGAACGAGTGAAGCGCATCTCGGCTGAGCGTGAGT
>DASYRO010000236.1:0-8347 GCA_036004385.1 Candidatus Acidiferrales bacterium | reverse complement strand
GGGAACCAGCCCATTTTGCCGTGATAGTGCGCTGCTTCGGCAAGCGCGATGTGATTGCTGGGCTCAACGGAAGCGGCGAGCGACGGCAGCGCGACTTCGACGATGGCCGCTCCGCGCTGCTCAAAGTGCTTCACCGCGGTCAGCACGGAATTCCGCACTTCTTCGTCCAGACGGTCGAAATAATAATCGCGCGGCAGGCCGAGCCGAACGCGCCGCGGAAGTTTGTGCAGTTCTTCCGGCAGGCGAAGCGCCGGCAGCGCGAGCGTGGTGGCGTCGCGCGAGTCGCGCCCGGAAATCACACCAAGAACGATCGCCGCGTCGGCTACCGTGCGCGCCAGCGGGCCGACGTGGTCGAGCGTCGGCGAAAGCGCCACCGTGCCATACGCGCTCACGCGGCCGTAGCTGGGCTTCAAGCCGGTGACGCCGCAGAGCGAGGCGGGAATGCGAATGCTTCCGCCGGTGTCGGTGCCGACTGACGCAAAGCACATGCCCGCAGCGAGCGCGGCCGCCGAGCCGCCGCTCGATCCGCCGGGAATTCGCGTCGTATCCCACGGATTACGGGTTGCGCCGAAGTGCGGGTTTTCCGTCGTCACGCCGTAGGCGAATTCGTGTAGATTCGTTTTTCCAACGAGGACCGCGCCGGCGCGGCGCAGTCGCTCGACAACGGTAGCGTCCGCATCGGGAATATTTTCCGCCAGAATTTTCGAGCCGGCGGTGGTGCGTACGCCTTGCGTGGCGATGTTGTCTTTGAGCGCGACGGGGATGCCATGCAGCGGCCCGCGCCAGCGCCCGCGCAGGATTTCTTTTTCGGCGCGCTGTGCCTCCACGCGCGCCCAATCTGCGCACACCGTAACGTAGGCATTCAGCTTCGGATTCAATGTTTCGATGCGCGCAAGAATCGCGTCCAGCAGTTCAATGGGCGAGAGTTTTTTCTTGCGCAGGAGTGGAGCGAGCTGCTCGATCGTGTAGAAGGCAAGGTGCATTGGCGTTGTTGAGGGCACAGGGCGCAGCAAGCAGCGCCCCTACTCAAATATTTTTTCCTGGCGGCGCAGGCTGCCGAATGTGCCGAGGTTGGCAATGAGCAGTGCGACGCGAAACTGATTTTCGCTGCGCACCGGGCCCAGCGCCAGGCGGCGATATTCGAAGCCGATGCCGCAGCAGTGGCCGTTGTAGCTGACCTGCACAATCTGGTTTTGCAGGAAACCCTGGTTCACGTCGTAGCTGAAGCCGAACGAGCCGTTCCAGCCGATGCGGTTCAATTCGCCGTAGCCTACCAGCGCGCGGATTTGGTTGGAGCGCGGCTGGAGCGCGGGCGACGCGTCCGTGGCAAAGTGCGCCAGCGTGATGAAGGCTTCGCGATACGGCCGCACACGGACCAGCGTGCCCACGGCGGTAATCTTGCTGCGCAACGGATCGATGTCCATGCGCAATTGGGCATCGTAGCGGCCGCCGGGCGTGATGCGCACGTCGCTAACCACCGGAGAAAAACGCCGCGGCGCGTCGGCGAAAGCGTAGGGCGTGATGGAGTTCAACGCCTGGAAAACGTTGCGCTGACCGGGCACAATCGCGCCGTTGAAGGTAGGGTCGAAGTAATATTTTTGCGCCACACGCCAACTGACCACTTCGTCTCCGCCTCCGGCAGCCTCGCGGCGGAAGAAGCGCTGCGTGATGCCGTACTCGAGTTCGTTGGTGTCCGTGAGCGTATCCGTTTCATCGAAGCGCAGGAATCGTCCGAAGGCGTTGACGCCGCGCACGTAGCGATACACAACCAGAGGCTCGACGACGTGCCTCCATTTTGAGTCGCCGTTCTCCCAGACGCGCGCCAGCGCCGGCGGGCGCACGTCTACGTTGACTTCGCCGGTCGTTCGCCGCAGCGATTGACCGATGACCGTGCCGGACGATAGCTGCGCGCCATATTGCGTCGAGCGCACCAGGAACGTGGGCATCACGCCCAACCACGGCCCCCAGCGCAGCGGAATCGTGACGCGCGGAGCGAACTCAAAACGCTGCACGGCGGACGGAGTGGTAAAACTCGGTTGCGAGCGATACACGGCATCCGCCGACGCGTGAAAGCCGAAGTAAATCGGCCAGCGCTCCCACGGCGCTTGTTCCACCGAACTGAGCCGCACGCCCGGCGCGGCGCGCAGGACCACCGCTGTCTCCGGCGTGGCGCTCAGGAAGTTCTTGTAGTTCGACGCGGAAAAATTCAGGCTGAAGCCGCGAAAATTGTTGGTGACGAACGCGCTGGAACGCACCTCCGAATTCACCGCTTCGGCGAACGTTTCCGCGAACGCCAGCCGGAATTTCAGTGATGTGAGCTGATTGGCGTCCAGCACGGCGCGCCATCCGCCGGGAAGAAAAGCATCGAAGGAAACGTTGGACTGATGGCCGGCCTGCGGCACGCGCGCGCCGCCGGGGCCGCGCAGCCCGCGATCGTTCACCGCAAAATACGACGCGTGCAGCCGCATGTTTTCCCACGGACGCGCGCGCAGTTCGACGTTCTGCGCCACGCCGCGGCGGCTCAGGTATTCCGCGCCCAGGGTCATGTCCATCCATTCCGCCGGCGCCCAGTAAAACGCCTCGCCGATGGTGAAACCCTTGCGCGAGCTGGTGCCCATTTGAGGCAGCAGAAAGCCGGACTGTCGCGGCCGTCGCGCCATGGGCACGGTCGCATACGGAAGATAAATCACGGGAACGCCGAGCAGGCTGAACCCGGCGCCTTGCAGCCGCGCCTGGCGTTCGAGCTTGATCGTGGCGCGGCGCGTGTAGAAACGCCATACGGACTTATCCGGATCGCACACCGTCACCCACGCGCTGTGGATTTCGTAGGTGCGGTCGTCCACGCGTTCGACTTCGCGGGCTTCGAATGAAAATGGATTGGGGCTGATGAGAATGCCGGGATTGGGCCGCCGGCGGATAAAAATGCTGCCGCGCACGTTCTTGAAGCTGCCGCGGCGCGTGCGGATGTTGTAGCGGCCTTCGCCGGCTTCGATGTGCTGATTATCGAGATCGAAGCGCACGTGACCGCGCACGGCGGCATCGCCCGTGGCCGTGTCGTATTCGACGTGGTCGGCGCGGAGGCGCAGATTTTCGTAGCGGACGTCCACGTCGCCATCGGCGAACCAGAGGGATCCCTTGCGCCCTTGCTCCTTTGCTTGAAGCTCGACGATGCCCCGGCCTGCCGGCAAACGCACCTGGGCACCTGCGGGACATGTCGCGCAGGCCAGCAGAAGCAACAGGGACGGCAAGCGAAAATGGAGGAGGCGTCTCACGCGATCGCGTGTCCAGCCGAGAAAACAAAAAAGCCTAACATGCGGTTACACCGCCCGCAATTGTAGCGGCGGCTTTACGCCGCCGCGCACCCGGTTCCGGCCGAACGGCGCGGGGATGAACCCCGCGCTATACCGTTATCTATTTCGCGACATGGGTTTGCATTCGGTGGTGCGATGCGCGCGACGCGGGGTTAGGATGCCGCCGTTCCTTCTCGCATACCGGGAAGGTGAACCGTCCGCAGCGCAAAAACGGACCAGTGCTCATCGCTTGCCAAAAATGCGGCGCCGCCAATGACGAACACGCGCAAGTGTGCTACGTCTGCGACACGCCCTACGATCATCCCGACGAAGACGTCCTCGTTCGAGAACCCGCACAGAAGCTTGCTTCCGCGCCGCAGACGGAGCCCGAATCCGCTGCGCCGGCAGTGGCCTTGCAGGATTTCGAAACGGACCTGCCTCCCGCGCCGGAGTACGCGCCGTTGCAATTGAGCGAACCCACCTCACCTCCCGAGCCGCAACCGATTGTGGAAGTGGACGCTACGCCGGTGCCGGCGCCTCCGCGAGAGCCCGCGCACGCCTTCCAGCCCGAATGGAAGCGCGAAGTGGTGCACCGCCTGGAAGCGTACCGCGCGCGGCGGCAACGCTACGGCGTGTCGGATACGCAGCCGCACCTTCCCTTTCAGGAAAGCAACGGGAACGGCGCCGCCGATCCTGCCGAGCCCGCGTATCACGCCTCTCTACATACCGCGGCGCGCGCCGGAGAGAACAGCAGTGTCACCGGCGAGCAGCCCGCGCCTCCGAGGCGGCGCGAGCGCATGGAGGGCATCGAGGTCCCGGCCGTTCAGCCGGAATTCAATTTCGTCCTTGTTTCCGATGATCACGAGGATCAGATTCATCCGCACGCGCCGCTGGTGCCGGTCGCCGAAGTCCGCGAACGGCGCATCGCCGGACTGCTGGACGCAATCTTTCTCGCGCTTTCTTATGCGGGCTTTTTGATATTGTTCCGCGCGCTGGGCGGGCAGCTGTCCATCGGCCGGCAGGAAGCGCTGGTGTACACTGCCACGCTGTTCATTTTTTACGCGCTGTACTTTGGCTTGTTCACGGCACTCGGCGGCACCACGCCGGGAATGTATTTTCGCGGGCTGGCCGTGGTGGGCTTCGACGGCGAAGCGGCGAGCGCGCGGCAACTTCTCTGGCGCAGCTTTGGATATGTCTTGAGTGCGGGCACACTGATGCTCGGCTTCGTGTGGGCTATGTGGGACGAAGACCACCTCACCTGGCAGGACCGCATCTCGCAGACCTACATCACGCCGGCACCTTCGCCGATGTGGCGCGACCTGAGCGGCGAAGAGCCCATGGCCTATTCCTCGGCCAACGACAACAGTTCTTGCCCAGACGCGACGTAGGCCATCTACGGCGCTTCCTCCTGAGGGGCGGCCCGGCAACGGATCGCCCCTTTTTTTTTCGTAGGACAGACGTCCCCGTCTGTCCGAAACCCGATAATGCTGCTCAGCGGTGGCGCTGTTCAGCCGGCTGAACAGGCCCCCGGACTAGAGTAATGACCGCGTTCCCTTTGCGCAGCGAGTCGGTATAATCGAGATGAGGAGACGCTTTATGAAGCACCAGCGCTTCTTGAATCAGAAATTGGGCAAGCGCCTGAGTCGAAAATCGGCGCTGGAACGGCAACGCGCGAAACTGGAAACGATCCGCACGATCTCGCGTCGAAAGGATAAGAGCCGTATGCCGGTGAAGTGAGCGGCGGCAGTTCAGGGACGTGCCCGTTTCGTTTCGCCGGATGGCGGTGCTATAATTGAATTTCCGCAGCGGATATCGCGCCGGCTCAGGAGAGAACGAATGAACCGCGTCACAAGAGTGATCGTGCTGTTTTTGTCTATCCTGGTGGTGGGCTACGTCTCCATGGGTTACGTGCTGGGACGCGCCGCCGACGACAAGAACTACCGGGCGCTCGGCGTGTTCACCGAAGTTCTCCAGCACATCCAGCAGGACTACGTCGAAGAACCCAACCTGCAACTGGTCACCTCCGGAGCACTGCACGGCCTGCTGGAATCGCTCGACCCGCGCTCCAGTTACATGAGCCCGCGGGAGTACACCGAGTACAAATCAAAAATTGAGCGCGGCGCGAAGGGTGAAATCGGCGCGGCGCTTTCCAAGCGCTTCGGATACATCACCGTGGTCGCCGTGCTGCCGGATAGCCCGGCGCAAAAGGCTGGGCTGCGCGACGGCGACATCCTCGAAGCTATCGCCAAGTTCACCACGCGCGAAATGTCCATCGGCCAAGCGCAGAATCTGCTTTCCGGTGATCCGGGCACAGGCGTAACCGTCAGTGTCGTGCGCCGCGCGCGCGCCGAGCCTCAGGATGTGGACATCGTGCGCGCTGAATTGACTCCGGCAAAAATGCAAGTGCGCATGCTCGCCGATCCTGAGGCGCCTGCCGCAGCGGGTATCGCGCAGGTGCGCGTGCCTTCGCTCAGCCCGGGCCGCGCGGAAGAGTTGAAGGCCAAATTGATTCAGCTCGAAAAGCAGGGCGCAAAAAAGCTCATTCTTGATTTGCGCGATTGCGCGTTCGGCTCGAACTCGGAGGGCATTGCCGCGGCGCGGCTGTTCGTCGGCTCCGGGACGCTGGGCTCGCTGCGCGGGCAGACTGTTCCGACGCAGACTTTCCTCGCCGAGCCTGCCAAGGCGGTGTGGAAACAGCCGGTCACCGTGCTGATTTCCAACGGCACATCCGGCGCAGCGGAAATCATCGTGGCCGCGATTGCCGGCAATCAGCGCGGCGAGACGGTTGGCGAGCGCACGTTCGGCTCCGCATCGGAACAGAAATTGATCATTCTCGAAGACGGCGCGGCCATCAATCTGACCGTGGCCAATTATTACCGGCCGGACGGCAAGTCCATCCCCGAAGAAGGCGTAACGCCGAGCGTGGAAGTCCGCCGCACCGCGGCGAATGCCACGGAACCGGACGAGGACGAAGAAGCGCCTGCCGCACAACAACCGGAAGCGCCGCAGCCAAAGGATGATGCGGTGCTGAAAAAGGCCATCGAGCTGCTGCTCGCCCCGGCGCCGCCCGCCAAGGCGGAGAAGAAAATCTCCTCGCTGAAGAAATTGGCGTTCCCCGAAGCGGGCTAGCGAGCAAAATTTCAAGTCTCTTTTCTTTTATCAGGGCAGGCCTACCGCCTGCCCTTTCTGTTTTGCAGAACAGGCCTCCAAGCCTGTCCTAGCGATTGGCTTGGATCCTGACCAACGATATGATTTCCACTATGAGATGGCTTCGTTTCTATCGCAGGCAGATGGAAGAGCGCAGACTTCGAAAACTCGTCGAACAGGAGTTGAATCGTCTCCAATTGCACATTCGTCTCACTCGGCGCCGCGCGTAACGCGACGTGAGTTATCGCAGAGTTTCATTGGTCATCGCGGAAACCTGCTCGGCGATGGATGGCGCGGAAGTCAGTCCGGGCGATTCGATTCCTACGAGGTGAATAACCTGCGGGAAATTCGCGTCGCGCTCGACGATGAAATCTGCGGGGCCTTTGCCGCCGCGTGGCACCAGCTTGGCGCGAATGCCGGAATAGCTCGGACGCAAATCCGCGGCCTCGATTTCCGGCAGCATCTGTTTCGCGCGGCGCGCGAATTCTTCCACTGGCTCGGGATCGCTTTCGTAATCGTTCTTGTCTTGGATGTAGCGCGCCGTGGGGCCGACGAGAAAAGTGTCCCAGAGCGTGCGCGTGAAATGCACCCCGAGGCTGAGATGTTCGGGATGCGGCAGCGGATAAACGAGCGCGTTCACCAGGTGCGCCTTGGACTTCACCACTTCGCAATAATCTCCGCGCACGGGGTAAATTTCGTAGGGGCGTCCCGACGCCTCGGGACCGCGCCCCGCCAGTAGAGCGGCAACGTCATCCGCAAAGAGTCCCGCACTGTTCACCACGCACCGCGCTTCAATTTCTCCAGCTTCGCTCGTCACGCGAATGCAATCTCCTTGCGGACCGAGCTGCGTGACTTTCGCGTTCGTGACGATGTTCGCGCCCTGCGCAGTCGCCACACGCGCGTAGGCTTTCACCAGCTCCTCGCTCAATACAATTCCCGTCGAAGACACATTGATTGCCGCGCGACCCGCGATGTGCGGCTCGCGCGCGCGAATGCCTGCTGCATCGATGATGTGCAGCCCTTCGACGCCGTTGGCGCGGCCTTTTTCCACCAGCGCCGGCAGCAGCGACGCTTCCGCTTCGCTCGTGGCGACGACGAGCTTGCCCGTGCGCCGGTGCGGCACGTTGTGCGCGGCGCAAAATTCATACGTGAGCTGGTTTCCACGCAGGCAGTGCCGTGCCTTCAGCGATCCCGCCGTGTAGTACAACCCCGAGTGAATCACGCCGCTGTTGCGTGTGCTCGCACCCATACCCACTTTCGGCATTGCTTCCAGCACGAATACATCGCTGAGAGTTTTCGACGCCGCTGCGGCGATCGCGCAGCCCACTACTCCGCCGCCGATGATGACCACATTCGCGCGATCCATGGCACGAAGGTAGCAGGGAGCAGGTTTCAGGTGGTAGGGAAAGAATGTTGGAAGGTTCGAACGTTTGATCGTTAAAAGGTTAAACCTTCCAACTTTTCAACTTTCAAACTTTTCAACTTGTTTAGGTGGCTGCCGTCTCAAACAGCGGCGCCAGCGGCACCAGCTTGGCTTCGACGCCGTCGTGCACCGCGTAACTCGGCCGCCGCCCGGTGCGCGAAGGCGTGCCCCACAGCACTGCGCCGCCGTGCACGCCGTCCTTGTTCAGCGCGTAGAAATTGATGTTGAACTTGCGCAGGCGCGCTTTGTCGTTGTTGTAACTCCACGCCACGCGCTTGCAGGCTTCCAGGCAGGCATCCGTCGGCGACATGCCTTTGCGCATCATTTCCACGATGGTATGCGCCCCGCAGATCTTAATGTTTTCTTCCCCGCGGCCGGTGGAGCCCGCCGCGCCGACTTCGTTATCCACGAACAAGCCTGCGCCGATGATCGGCGAATCACCCACGCGCCCGGCAAGTTTCCACGCAAGGCCGGAAGTCGTCGTCGT
>DASYRO010000235.1:0-2101 GCA_036004385.1 Candidatus Acidiferrales bacterium | reverse complement strand
CGCGCGAGTCATTTGGGCGGACGCGGAGGTCCGCCCCTACGGGCGGCGGGCTGTGCTATAAATGTAAGGCACTTATCTGCCCGCGTCCGTTATCGAGGTGCCTGTGGATTTCACGTTTACTGAGGAACAAGAACAACTGCGCCGCAGCGTGCGCGAATTCGCTGAGGGCGAAATCGCGCCGCACGTGATGGAATGGGACGAGGCTTCGCACTTTCCTTCCGAAATCATTCCGCAACTTGCCGAGATGGGACTGATGGGCGTTATTTTCCCCGAAGAGCACGGTGGCGCGGGGCTGGGCTACCTCGAGTACGTCATCGCTATCGAAGAGCTTTCCCGCGTGGACGGCTCCGTGGGCATCATCGTCGCGGCGCACAACTCGCTGTGCACCAATCACATTTACAAAGCGGGCAGCGAAGAACAACGCAAGAAGTACGTGGTGCCGCTGGCGCAAGGCAAGCAGCTCGGTTGCTGGTCGCTGACCGAGCCGGAGGCCGGATCGGACGCTGGTGGCACGCGCACCATCGCGGAGAAGACGAAAGACGGCTACGTGTTGAACGGCGCAAAAACATTTACGACCAACGGCCGCTACGCGGACGTCTGCGTGGCCATGGCCGTCACCGACAAATCCAAAGGCGCGCACGGAATTTCGGCGTTCATCATCGAGAAGGGAACGCCGGGATTCAAGCCGGGCAAAAAAGAAAACAAGCTCGGCTTGCGAGCGAGCGACACCTCCGAAGTGGTCTTCAACGATTGCCGCTTGCCGGTGGAAAATCTGTTGGGCAAGGAAGGCGATGGTTTCGTCAACAGCCTGCAAATTCTCGACGGCGGGCGCATCTCCATTGCCGCACTGGGACTGGGCATGGCCCAGGGCGCATACGAGGCGGCCACTAAATACGCGAAGCAGCGCAAACAGTTCGGCAAGGCTATCGGAGAATTCCAGGCCATTCAGTTCAAGCTGGCGGACATGGCCACGCAGATTGACGCCGCGCGCCTTCTGACGTATCGCGCCGCGTGGATGGCCGACCAGGCTTTGCAAAACGGTGCCGCACGCTATACGACGCAATCGTGTCAGGCCAAACTCTTCGCCAGCGAGGTGGCCGTGCGCGTGGCCAACGAAGCGGTACAGATTTTCGGCGGCTACGGCTTCATCAAGGACTACCCCGCGGAGAAGTACTACCGCGACGTCAAGCTGTGCACCATCGGTGAAGGCACCAGTGAAATTCAGCGTCTGGTAATCGCGCGGCAATTGCTGGGCAAGAAATAGCGGTAGGGCCGGATTCAAAAGCATGAGCAACTGGGCAGAGAAAATTCGTGCGGGCGACGTGCGCACAATTTCGCGCGCCATCACAGCGATCGAAAATCACGAGTCCGGCGCCGAAGAGATTCTTCGCGAGCTTTTTCCGCAGACGGGACAGGCCTACCTCATCGGCGTCACCGGCTCGCCGGGCACGGGGAAGAGCACGCTGGTGGACCGCCTGGCGTCGCACTACCGCAAGCAGCAATTGCCCGTCGGCATCGTGGCCGTGGACCCGTCGAGCCCGTTCAGCGGTGGCGCGATTCTAGGCGACCGTATCCGTATGCAGGGCCACTCGACCGACAATGGAATTTTCATCCGCTCGATGGCTACACGCGGATTTCTCGGAGGCCTCGCGCGCACGACGGCAGATGTGGCGCTGTTGCTCGACGCGGCCGGGAAGCGGATCATCCTGGTGGAAACTGTGGGCGTCGGGCAGGACGAGGTGGACATCGTCAAGCTCGCCGACTGCACGCTGGTGGTGTTGATGCCCGGCTCGGGCGATGAAGTGCAGGCCATTAAGGCCGGCATCATGGAAATTGGCGACGTTTTCGTCATCAACAAAGCTGACCGCGAAGGCACGGACCGCTTTGAGCAGGAATTGACAGCCATGCTCTCACTGGCCCCAGAGCGCGATGCGTGGCGTCCGCCGGTGGTGCGCACCGTGGCCACGGAAAATAAAGGCACGCCGGAACTCGCCGCGGCAATTGAAAAGTTTCGCGCGCATTTTGAATCCGCCGACAGACGCAACGCCAAGAATGTGGAGCGATGGAAGCAGCGGCTGCTCGAGCTCCTGCAGGCGCGGCT
>DASYRO010000234.1:0-16619 GCA_036004385.1 Candidatus Acidiferrales bacterium | reverse complement strand
GCAATCGCTCGATGAATCGTCTGTCTTTTTGGCGCTTAATGTATCTTTCGCGGCGAACCGCGCCGCTCCGCGTAGCATACTCCTCTGAGTACAACAGATTCCATGGTCCCCGATTTCTAAGCGCGCGTGAATAATTAGCATTGTGATAAGCGACCCGTTCTTCCAGATGCTCAGTCTGTCCCACATAGAATCGGCCGGTCGTTTCGCTTTGCAGGACGTAGAGAAAAAAAGGCATAGATGTTAAATGGTGGAGCCGATGGGATTCGAACCCACGACCTCCTCGATGCCATCGAGGCGCGCTCCCAACTGCGCCACGGCCCCACCGTTGAAGAGGTGGTTATTTTATAGCATCCCGCTCCTACAGGGTCAAACGTCCCTGCCTCAGCAGCAGGATGACCCGGCGGCCGGCCTCTTCGATTTTTGCTTGTTCTTTCCAGCGGATAGGTATATACCATGTTTGCTTTCGACAACCCCTCGAGGAACAGGAGAACCCTACATGGTGAAGAAACTACTTGTTGTGTTGTTCTCGTTGGCGCTCGTTTTCTCGCTGGCCGCGCCGGCGATGGCGCAGGCGGATCAGTCCAAGCCGGAGAAGGAAAAGGCCAAGAAGCAGGACCGCTGGGAGGGCAACGTTACGCTCATCAGCAAGGAAAAATCCACAATAACCGTTCGCAAGCTCGGCGGGGACATGACGAGGACCGTGCAGTACGACGCCGGGACGCAATGGGTCAGTCAGGAGCACAGCGCGAAGACGACCAACCCGATCGATGCCAGCCAGGTCAAAGAAGGTGATCGCGTGATCTGCGTGGGCACGCTCGGCAAGGATGGCGTTTTTCATGCAACCCTGATTTCCAAGCGTCTCACCCCGTTGGCGCCCAAGTAGCTCTGAAGATTGGGGAGCAGGCGGCTCATGCCCTGACTGACCTGCTCCCAGACTTGGCAATTCCTCAGCACGTCCTACGACAACAAGGCTGGGTGTCGACGCCCTTGATCCGCAAACCTTGTGCGCCGCTGGCGCCGAAGCGTCCCTACTTCAAACTTCCCTTAGTTGAGCCCAGAGCACTGACGAAATTTACAGAAGTTTCTCCAAGTCCTGGAGACTCATTCCGGCGTCGCGCAGAATGCTCTTTAGGACTTTGGGGTGAAGGATTTTGGTGGCGTGGAAGGGGATGGTCGCACGTTTGCCCGCGGGATTCTTGTAAATCATGTGGCTGCCGCTCTGGCGTACGAGAGCAAAACCCATTTTCTCCAGAGCAGAAGCTATCTGGCGGGCTGTAAGGCGCGGTAATTTTGGCATCAGACAGCCACTTCAACAGTGGTCAAACTTACAGAGACGCGTTCCGGAATTTCCTCGCCGTTGGCGAGACGATCTTCGATGTGCAAGCGTATGGCGTCTTTGATATTCTCCACCGCCTCTTCGTAGGTCTCTCCCTGGCTGTAGCAACCTTGTAGCGACGGACAGGAAACGAAATAGCCATCAGCGTCGGATTCAATCACAATAGGTAAAGTGAGCTGCTTCATTGCTGAATTATAAACTTGATACCGGGAAAAGCAATTCTGAACAGTGGAGCCTGATCCGGTTGATACTCAACCGCGAGCGGTCGCGATGAAACATCAACTAGTGGCTTCCACTACACTACACCCAAGATCCTACACCCTCGTCTCCCCGTCAACGAACATCCAACCCGCGGCGAAAAGTGCTACTCTTATCCGCAGGGAAGGAACAATCCCGGCCCGCCCGGTGTCTAAGGATTCTGGGCAGTTCTGAGGGTTTTGGAAGGACGCTGGTAGTCCCGAAGCTGGGGACGCCGAGACGGGCCACATAGCGGAGCGCCGCTGGAGCGGGCTCCCGGAGCGAGGCGTCTGCCGTGTCCGACGTGGCGCAAGCCCTAACGCGGGGAGGAGACGAGGCCGAACTCGTCACCGAGCTGCAGGCCGGCTCGGACGCGGCGTTCGACTGGCTGGTGACGCACTACCACGTGCCCGTCTTCAACCTCGTGTACCGCATGATCGGCGATGCCGCCGATGCCGCCGACGCCACGCAGGAAGTTTTCCTTAAAGCCTTCAAAGGCATTCGCGGGTTCCGCCGCGGCAGCTCGCTGAAGACGTGGCTCTACCGCATCGCCATTCGCGAGGCGCTCAACCAGCGCCGCTGGTTCGTGCGTCACGCGCGCCAGCAAACTTCGATTGACGCGCCGGACGTGCATAGCGGCGAGGCGCACTTCGAGCTGGAATCCACGGCGGCCACGCCGCTCGAGCTCTGCGCCGCGCACGAATTGCAGGAAACCGTGCAAGGCGCGCTCGATCAGGTGCCGGAAGTATTTCGCAGCGCCGTGGTGTTACGCGACCTGGAAGGACTCTCCTACGAGGAGGTCGCCGAAGTGCTGGAAGTATCCGTGGGGACGGTGAAATCGCGGATTGTCCGCGGCCGCCGCGCGCTGCGCGAAATTCTCGAGCCGCTGCTTGCCGCACATCCGGTTCCGCAACACGGCGGTGATCACGGCGGACGCGTGGTCCCTATCGCCCAACCGCTCACCGCCCACGGAAAGCTCCGGTTTCAGGAGTCCGGTGGACTCCACCGGAGTCCGAAGACCGAACAGGTTCTCCCCGCGTCGCGCTCGGGGCCGCCTGCCGCAGGAGGAACGCGATGACGTGCTGGACGATCCGCAATAAATTGCCGGGCTATCTGGATGGCGCGCTGGCGTCGCGCGAACATAAGCCCATCAGCGAGCATCTCGACTTCTGCGCCGATTGCCGCCGCGATTTGGAGCGCTACCGAAAACTCTCCATGCTCATGGGACGCGTGGAACGCGTCGCGCCTCCGGCGGACCTTGCCGTACGTATCCGCGTGTCTGCGTCGCTGGTGCGCAATCGCAAGACTTTCTGGCGGCGCGCATGGGACACCGCTGCACTGTTGCTGGAAAATATTCTCGAGCCCGTGGCCGTGCCCGCCACCGGCGGCGTGATGGCTACCATGCTCGTCTTCGCGCTGGTCTTGCAGAATTTATTTATCGGCGTGCCAGTCGGCGCCGTGCCTAACGACGTGCCCACAAACCTGACGCAGCCCGCCCGCTTGCAAAGCCTCTCGCCGTTTCCGATGGCCAATGGCGAGAGCATGGATGGCCCCGGCGCGACCCTGCTGATGATCGAAGCCCGCGTCAACGACAAGGGCGAAGCTATCGGCTATGACATCCTGGTTGGCCCGGACAACGCCTCCGTGCGCAAGCAACTCGATCACATGATGCTCTTCACGCGTTTCCGTCCGCAGATGAGCTTCGGCCGGCCCGTGCCCGGCGGCCGCGTAGTGCTCAGCTTCAGCGAAATCCGCGTCCGCGGCTAATCGCTCGACAATGGATGTTCTGTAAAAAGATTGCGCCCGCCGGAGGACTCGAGACCCGGCGGGCGCAATCGTTCCGATAGTCTTGTTCAGTAGATTTTGTTCAACACCTTCATGGGCAAGGCTTGTGGATCTGGATATTGCCGCCGCGCAAGGTTCCAGCAGCTACGTATCCGTTGGAGAGGCGAATTGCAAAATAGTCGTTGGTGCCGGGCTCACCGTTGTCCTCAACATCCACGTGGTAAGTGAAACCGCTCTGGCCGTTGACGTTGGCCGTTCCATCGATGTGACGCCGCGTGGGACTCACGACAATGTAATTGGTTACGCTGGTGCCGTGCACCTTCGGGCCGCCCTTGTCGTTGTATTCGAGGTGACCCCAGAAGGCCCCATTCTTGATACCGCCGGCCACTCCGAAGTTCGCTTTGGCGCCGGAAGGTGCAGTAATAAAGCCGCCACCGGTGACAAAGTCGCTGCCGGTACAAGTGGGTGTACTTGCACAGGTGATGTCCGCGTGGGCTGAGGAGATCACCACGTCGGCCACGCCGGTGACGATGACGTGCAAGGCGTTGACGGTGATGTCGGCCGAGTTACTGGTCACGGTTTTGGATTGTTCGTTGATGATCACACTTCCCGCGCCAGCAGGCAGATTGATGGTTTCGTTTGGCTGTCCGGAAACCGTGATGGCCTGACCGTTGATGACCAGGTTGACGAGCTGCGAACTGCCTATCGCGACAGGTCCTTTCTCGGCCGAACATTCAGCCTCGGCATTGGCCATCAAGAATCCGGCCTTGATCGTTTGGCCGCCGACCGTCAAGTTGAGATCGGCCACAGAGGCTTCCGAGCGGCTGTGGACACCCTGGCCGATGGTCGTTGCGTGGGCGACGTTGGCGGTGAGCAGGTTGGGAACGTTAACGGTCAGCAGCGATTTTTGAAGTGCCCCGCCGCCCGGTGGAAGGGGACCGGTATCGGAAACAACGACCGTTGTCCCCAGCGGTATCAGAGTCGCACGAACAACAGTCGCCTGACCGCTGTAGGCTGCGACGGTGGTTGGCTGTGGAGTCGCTTGCAGTGCCGGGCCGAACACAAAACTGGGCAATAGCACGGCGAGCACGGCTAGACGCCAAACCTTCGACAGGGAAGAGCCCATGAGGTACCTCCTTAGATGGCCAGGATGTCTCAATAAGGGCACGTGGGCGTCCATCCTGAAGCGACGAACAGGGGGTCCGACACTCGCTTGAGCCTGCACGAAATAAATGGCGATGTGGGGAGGAGCACGGGAATTGGGCCGAAAGTGACACGGTAATAGCTGCCAGTGTGCTGGTCGTTTTAGCTAGTCATAGTACTACTGTCATGGTACGTAGAAGCAGTAGGAATACTGCTGCTGGGCAGAATTGGCGATCTTGTAATATCCACCATTGACCGTACATTAGGTCTAACCTTTCGACTTTTTGCTTGACAAATCTTCTGTTGTCGGTCAGTAGTACTACGACGATGCCTCCTCCAGCCCCCTCTTGGCCAGGCAGACTCGCTGCGCGACCGGCCTCCGACCGCCTCCTGCAAACGGCGAAGACTCTCTTTGCGCGAAACGGCTACGAACGCACCAGCACCGCGGCTATTGTGCGTCAGGCTGGCAGCAGCGAATCGCAATTGGTGAAGTACTTCGGCGGCAAAGATGGCCTGCTCGAAGCCATCTTCACTCAATTCTGGCAAAAGATTACGTGGAGGGCCCGGCAGGCTCTTGCGGAGCAAGCTTTGACAAGCGGGAAACTGATTGCGCTCATGGAGGCGATGCTGAGCGAGTTGGAAGCTGACGCCGACCTCAAGGTGCTCACGCTGGTTGAAGGACGGCGCCTCCGCAAGGATGGCCGGATGGCCCTGCTGGATCCCGGTTTTCTGGAGTTTGTCCGCCTGCTGGATAATGCGCTGCAGGAGATGCGAGATCTCGGCGAGCTTCGTTCCGGTGTAAATCTGGAAGGAGCGCGTTCCGCTTTGATGGGGGCGGTGGAGGGTTTGTTGCGCGACCAACTGCTGGCACAGCGCGACGGTTACCGCGCACGGTACAATGCGAACGAGTTGCGTGAGACCTTCCAAGACGTGGTTATGTGTTTTCTCACGCCCAAATCGGCCTCGCGGCTTCGTAAAGAGGCAGAGCTATCTCTCCGCGAGCGGAGCCGGGGCCGGCTCAGGCAGAGTTCGCGCAGGCGCGCGTCCTAGTCCGCCGCTGAATCGTCCGTGGCAATCGGTCCTAGCGCATGAGGGCCGCCTTGACTCCTCGCGAGCGCCCCTGTAAAGTTAGACAGTCCGCATTTCAGTGAATCTGCGGCAACTCTCCGAAGCGATGGTGGTTGGAGTGGAGAATCTTTCCCGGCCGGTGCGCCGGTCAATCAGAATGGGTCCTGCCCGCAAGACGCTTTTTTCTTCCGCACTACTTTCTCTTTTACTGGGATTGGCGGGCGCGGTAGCCTTGGTGCCCGCGGCGCAGGCCCAATCCAACGTGCGCGTAGACTCCAGCCGCCAGCTTTTCGCGGTGATGTGCGCGCTGCACGCGGCGGGTTTTGAATCCAACGTCGCCAGCACGAGTTTTCATCCCGTGCGCGCGCGGCTGCGCGAAGTGCTGCTGAGCAAGAAGGGCCCGGCCGCCGACGCGCTGCGCGAATTTTATCGCGCGCACGAACTTTCCGATTCGTCCGCGACGCTGGCGCGGTACGTTTCCTTCGCGCTGGTCACCGGCCCGCCTCCGGACTTCAAGCTGGACTTGCCCCGCGACGAATTGCCGCCGGAGGTTCTTGCGCTGGAAGGCTTCCACGAAATCCTCGCCAATTTCGACCGCGAAGCCGGCATCGAAGAGCTGTGGCGCAGCGTGCAGTTCGAGTACGATCGCGAAATCCGGCGGCTGGTGCCGCCGGTCGGTAATATTGTGCTTGTCGCCACCAGCTACCTGCGCGAATTGCCCAAGTCGAATTCCCCGCGCACCTTTACTGTGATTGTCGAACCGATGATCGGCGGGCGGACGAGCTTCCGCACCGTCGGCGACCGCTATGCCATCATGCTGCGTCCCGGCGCGGATCTGCCGCTCGAGGAGATTCGCCACGCCTATCTGCATTTTTTGCTCGATCCGTTGCCCTACCGCTACAAGGCGGCGACAAACGCCAAGCGCATTTTTCTCCAGTATGCCGGCCGCGCGCCGCGACTGCCGCTGGAGTACAGAGATGATTTCGAGGCGTTCCTCACCGAATGTCTGGTGAAGGCCGTCGAGTTGCGCCTGAACAAGCTTCCGCCGGAAAAGCTCGCCGCGGCCATAGACTCCGAAGAAGCCAGCGGCTTCGTGCTGGTCCGCGCGCTGCATCGCGAACTGCTGCGCGGCTTCGATCAATCGGAGCTGCCGATGAGCACGCTCTTCCCCGAGTTGCTGCGCGGCGTGAGCATTGGCGAGGAAGGGAAGCGCCTGGAGACCGTGCAGTTTGCGTCAGCCGCGCCCGCTGCCGCCGCGCCGCAACCTGCTGCAGAAATCTCCGAGCTGGACGCATGGCTTGCCGAAGGCGACCGTCAGATTGCCGCGCAGCAGGGCGAGGCCGCCTCCGCGACTTTTGAGCGGGTGCTCGCCAAGTACCCGGGCCAGCCGCGCGCCCTCTACGGGCTGGCCGTATCGCTGGTGCTGCGCCGCGAGGTGGACAAAGCCAAGGAAATGTTTCAGGATTTGATCGGCGCAACCAACTCCAGCGCGAAAACGTCAGAGAATAAGCTGCCGTTTGTGGTTGCCTGGTCCCACGTCCATCTGGGCCGCATCTATGACTTGGAAGGCAAACGCGAGTTGGCGCTGAGCGAGTATCGCGCCGCGCTGGCTGTGGAAGGCGCGCCGGACGCCGCGCGCCTGGCCGCGCGCCGCGGTTTGGAGAAAGGTTCCCTGCCCTCGAAGAATGAGGGAGCACCGCAACGCCCTTAGTAAGAAAGAATCCGCTCCTCGTTCCGCTAATCGGCGAGCGCAAGACGTCACCGGGCCGGGGAAAGGAAAAAACCAAGGAGAACATGGAATGAAAGTAATGGCACATTATTTTGCACTGATTGTGCTGCTCGCGCTGGTGGTTGCGGCGCCCCTGGCGGCGCAGTCCACACAGCAGCAGCAACAGCAGCCGCCGCCTCCAGCCAAACAGCCCACGCCCGCGCAGCCCGGTGCGACAGGAACCTCGCTGCCGGACCAGCCCGCCGCCCCGCCGGTGAACAAGGAGGAGGAAGACGCCTACAAGCTGTTCCTCGACACGAAAGACGATAAGGCCAAGGTACAAATGGGCGAATCCTTCCAGGAGAAATATCCGACCAGCCGCTATCGCGAGTTGGTTTTCGCCAGCCTCTCCGGCGCCTACCAGAATCTGGGGCAGACCGACAAAATGTTCGCCGCGTGCGACAAGACCCTGGAGATCAATCCCAACAATGTGGCCGCGCTGGTCACCATCACCAAGGGTCTGGCCCGCCTGACCAGCCCGGATGCGCTCGATGCTCAGCAGAAGTTCGACAAGGTTGAAAAGTACGGCAAGCAAGCCTTGGACCTTCTCTCCAACCTGACCAAGCCGGAAGGCATGACCGATGAGAAATTCGAGACGGTCAGGACCGACGCGCTCGCGGATATCCATAGCGGCCTCGGCCTCGTGTACCTGAAACGGCAGCGCGTGCCCGAATCCATCGCCGAACTCGATCAGGCTGTCAAGGTCACCAAGAGCCCGGATCCTGTGGATTTCTATTTACTCGGACTCGCTCTGCAGGCCACCAAGCGGTTTGACGATTCTGCTTCCGCATTCAAGAGCTGCGCGGAAGCCACTTCGCAACTGCAGGACGCCTGCAAACAGAAGCAGGCCGAAGCCCAGAAACAGGCTGCCGCCGCTCCCAAGCCGGCCGCGCCGGCGCCGCCCAAGCCCTGACCCATGCTCCGCGGGCTCGCAAGGGCCCGCGCACAACTTTTTTCGGGATGGATACCACTCTAGCCGCGCGTGGAGAACTGGAAGCCGCGCTGGGCCATCGCTTTCACACCGCCGAATGGCTCGAGCGCGCGCTCACGCACAGCTCCCGCCGCCAGGACTCCAAGGAATCCGCGGAAGATAACGAGAAGCTGGAGCTGCTCGGCGACACCATTCTCGGCTTGGCGGTGACCGAGCAGTTGCTCGCCGCATTTCCGGATTGGACCGTGGGACGCCTGACGCAGGCGCGCGCGCAGCTCGTCAACGCGCGCTCGCTGCAAGCGGCGGCAAACCGCCTGCAGCTCGGCCGCTTCCTGCTGGTCGGCAGCGCCGGAGAAAAAGAAGGCATCCGCGAACAACGTGACCCGCTCGCGGACGCCTACGAAGCGCTCATCGGCGCGATTTATTGCGACGCAGGGCTCACTGCCGCCGCGGACTTCGTCCGCCGCACGCTGCTCGACGAGGCCCTGCGTGTGCAGCCTTCTTCGCTCGGCGATCCCGATCACAAATCCGCACTCATGCTGTGGATGCAGGCGCGCGGACGCCGCCTGCCGGAGTATTACGTGATCAGCGAAACCGGGCCCGAGCACCGCAAGCGCTTCGCCGTCGAAGTGCGCATTGACGGGCGACCCATGGCCCAGGGCGAAGGCTCGTCCAAAAAGGAAGCCGAGCAGATCGCCGCCAGTTTGGCCCTCATCCGGCTGCGAGAGTCCGCGGAAACAAAATGAGCGACACCACGCCCGAAACTTCCTTGCAGGCCGCCGAATCCGCCACCCTGCCTCTCCCCGACGCCGCGACAGTCGCGCGCGCCCGGCGCAAAAGCCGCGAAGGCACCAGCCTGCGCGAATACGCCGAATCGCTGCTCGTCACCGTTCTGCTCGCGCTCTTCGGCACCAGCTTCGTCGTTCAGGCGTTCAAGATTCCGTCGCCTTCCATGGAGCCGACACTGCTGGTCGGCGATCATCTCCTCGTCAACAAATTCGTGTACGGCGGGCGCGGCGCATGGTACGACCGCCTGCTTCCGTACCGCGAGATTCGGCGCGGCGAAATCATCGTCTTCAAATTTCCCTTCGACGATCACGCGCACTATGTCAAGCGCGTCATCGCCATCCCCGGCGACCGCGTAAAGATTGTGGATCAGCAAGTGTTCATCAACGGCAAACGCCTCGATGAGCCCTACAAAGTTCACGATCCCGCCGTGTACGATCCCTACGGCGACAATTTTCCGCCGGTCAACAGGTTTTTTCCTCAGCGTAACGTGCGCTCGGAATGGTCGGAGGATTTGCTCCGGCACGTGCAGCGCTCGGAGCTCGTGGTTCCCCCGTCCAAATATTTCGTCATGGGCGACAACCGTGACCATAGCTGGGATTCCCGCTATTGGGGCTTCGTGGATCGCGATGCCGTCATGGGCCGCCCGCTGCTCATCTACTGGTCCGTGGACGCCACCTCCGACGATTATGCGGACCGCACTTTCCGCGGTCGGCTCATTGGCCTCGCGCATACGATTACTCGCCTGCCGGTGAAAACGCGTTGGGCGCGGATGTTTCGCTCCGTCCGATAACAAGAAATCCCGCGAGGTTTTTGTTCTTCATCCCGAGCCCCGACAATCTTTGTCGGGACGAGGGATCCGCTTTTGTTTTCCGCTTGTAGTAAAGCAGTTCCCTCGCTTCGCTCGGGATGACACCAATTTTGTATGCGCGCCTCTTTAGATCGCCCCGGCCGCTTTGCTTCTCCTCGAGCTTCTGCCAGAATTCCTTCGCCAGTGACTGACAGTCCGCACCCTCCGTCCCTTCGCCGCGGCCAATGGCTGCGCCGCATCGTGGTTTTCTTAGCCGTGATGCTCGCGGTCTATTGGGGCCTGGTGTGGTATGTGTCCTCAGCGCGCGTGCAGCGCACGTTTGCCCGGCGCATGACGGCGGGCTTCGGGCGGCCCGTGGAGGTCAGCAAATTCACCATCAGCATTCTGGAAGGCCCGCGGCTGGTGGCCAATTACGTCACCGTGAGCGAAGACCCGCGCTTCGGACGCGAGCATTTTCTGCGCGCCGAGCGTCTCACGGCGTCCGTGCGATGGACCGCGCTGCTGCGCGGCCGGCTGGAATTCGACAGCGTCTCGTTCACGCGCCCGAGCCTGAACCTGGTGCGCAATGCCGACGGCTCGTGGAATTTGGAAAGCTGGCTGCCCCGTCCGACGCCAGCGGGAACCGCGGCGGCCGCGCCGGAAGCTGCTTCCATGCGTCAGACGCGCTTTACGCGAATCAACATTGATACCGGACGCATCAATTTCAAGCGCGACGTGGACAAGCATCCCTTTGCTTTCACCGACGTGAATGGATTCGTCGAGCGCGACGCCGACGGCCACTGGCACGTGGACCTCGAATCCAGCGTGACGCGCGCGGCCGTAACCGTACAGCAGCCCGGTACGCTGCGTTTGTTCGGCAGCATCGGCAGCGCCGGCTCGCGCTGGCAGCCCGCAGCGCTCCAGCTCACCTGGCAGCAAGCGTCTCTCTCCGACGCGTTGCGACTCGCGCGCGGATGGGATTACGGCGTGCGCGGCGATTTCGAGTTGAACGTCATTGCTTCGGTTCCGCCGCCGTCGCCCTCGTCCGCCACGTGGTCGTTCAAAGGCGATTTGCGCCTGCGCGACGTCCATCGCTGGAATTTTCCGCAGCTCGCATCCGATCCCGACTTAAACCTCGCGGTCGAAGCCCGCTGGACGCCGCAACGCGCGCGCGTCGAATTCGCGAAAATTCTGCTCGATGCGCCCAACTCCGGGGTGCGCGCTCGCGGATTTCTGCAATGGGCAAAGCCCGAGGATTCCCGCTTCAGCGTGCTTTCCACCGGCGTCAGCCTGAACGATTTGCTCGATTGGTACCGCGCTTTCCACGACGGCGTCGCACCGGACCTGCGCATTGAAGGCAATGCCGGACTCGACGCCGAGCTCGACGGCTGGCCTGTCGCCGTGCGCCAGGCCACGCTGGCCTCCGACCGCGCGGAGATCAATCTTTCTTCGCTTGACGTCCCGGTGCACGTGGGCCGCGCCATACTCCGTTGGACTCCCGCGAAAATCGAAATCCAGCCGGTCCAATTCACACTCGCACCTGCCGCAGCGCCGGGCGCTAGGCCGCCGCGTGCCCGCAAGTTTCAGCTCTCTTTCAGCGGAGAAAGCAGATTTCCTTCGGCGGGGGCTGCGCAGTCCCGCAGCGAGGGATGGTCTGCCGCAAATTTCAGCCTGAGTCTCGCCGGCCAGACGGACCGCTTCCAGGATTTCTTGTCTCTCTCCCGCGCGTTCGGACGGCCGCTCGACGGAGGCTGGGCTATTGATGGCCCGGCAATTATTGGCGTCGCATGGAGCGGGAAATTTTCTCCGTTCGCCGTGGACTCCCAGGGCTCCGTGCATTTCGTCGGCACGCGCCTGTTGCCGCCATTCTTGAATCAGCCGATTTTCCTCACGGATGCGCAGTTTGCGTGGGCGCCTGCGCCAACCAGTGCGGCGCGGCCCGCGTTCACTGCACTGGCCCGGCCCGGCGAGCGCCGCCTGACGGTCTATAACTCGGAAGCGTTCGGCAGCCGCTGGACGGGCAAGATTTCTTCGCTGAATCGCGGGCCGTGGGAATTTTCTTTGGCCGCGGATCGCGTGGAGCTCGCCGCGATCAACCAGTGGATGAATCCCGCGTCCGGCACAGGGGGACAGGGGCTCTTCCAACGGCTTCTTAATCAAGTCACGACGCGGCGTGGCACGCCCGCCTATGAGGAGCAGCTCGGCCGTTTCCGCGCGCGCGGCAGCGTGGCCGTCGAGCAGTTTGTCTTCGCGCCTGTGACGCTCCGCAAGTTCCGTGGCACGCTCGAACTCGAGGGCCGCAAGCTCAGCCTGACTGATGCGCGCGGCGATTTCTATGGCGGCACAGCCGGCGGCTCCCTCCGCGCCGGATTGACCGCCGAACCAAAATATGAAGTCCAGGCGAAATTTGACAGCGTCAGTCTCGCCGCGCTCTGCGCCGCCACGCTGACGATGCGCAGTCTTTTTTCCGGGACCGCCTCTGGAGAGCTCTCGCTCACCACGCAAGGCGCCGCGAGGGAAGATTTGTTGCAGACGCTCGATGGGCAGGGAACGTTTGAGGTTCGTGACGCGCAATATCGCGGACTCGATCTTGTGGACTCCGCCACGGCCGGCGCCGCGCGCCGCGGCGTGAGCAACTTCCGCACCGCGACCGCGCAGTTGCGAATTGCGGCGCAGAAGCTCGAGTTCGAAGAACTCCTCCTCAACGGCACGTCCGCGCGCTGGGAAGCCGAAGGGAGTTTGGATTTTGTGCGCCAGCTCGACCTCCGGCTGCTGTACATCGCCTCGCCTCCCGACGCCTCGTTCCATCTCACGGGCCCGCTGGCCGCCCCGCAGCTTGCACGCATCCCCGCGAAGAAACCTTAGGTAGGGGTGGAAGTGCGAAAGAAACTGTTGAAACTTGCATCCTTCCATCGCTCGTCCTAACATCTGCTCGCCACATCTTGGTCGGAGAAAACGCCATGAAACGTATTGCCGCTTTGCTGTTTGTGTTCGCGCTGATGGTTTCGTTCACCTCGGCGCAAGGGGAGAAATTCACGCTCCATCAGGTGCTCAGCTCGCCGTTTCCGTCGGATTTGACCGCGGCGGCAAAAGGCAGCCGCATCGCCTGGGTGTTTGACGCGCAGGGCAAGCGCAATATCTGGGTCGCCGAAGGGCCCAAGTTCGCCGCGCGGCAGCTCACCACCTATAGCAAAGATGACGGCCAGGAAATTACGGACGTCGAGCTTTCCTCCAGTGGCGGCTTCATCGTCTTTGTGCGCGGCGGCGACAAAAATCAAGCCGGCGACGTGCCCAATCCCGCCAACAATCCTGCGGGCGTGGATCAGGCGGTGTGGGCCGTGGCTTGGGCGGGCGGCGCGCCGAGAAAGATTGACCTGGGCACCTCCCCGGCGATTTCGCCGGCGCGCGCGGACGCGACTGCGCTGGTCGCCTATGTGAAGCCCGACGCCAAACAAAATCCGCAAAATAAAATCTGGCTCGCGCCGGTTGGCGCACCGGGCAAGCCCGTCATGATCGAGGCGCGCGGGCAGAACGGCTCGCCGGTGTGGTCGCCGGACGGCAAGAGGCTGGCTTTCGTTTCCAACCGCGGCACGCACAGCCTGATCGTCATTTATGACACAGTGAAGAAGTCGATCAGCTTCGTCGCGCCGTCCGTGGACCGCGATTCGAATCCGCGCTGGTCGCCCGATGGAAAGGAAATGGCTTTCATCCGCACGCCCGCGCGGCCCGCGGGGAGCCCGCAGCCCGGATTCTGGGCGGGCCCGGAACTCGCAGTTCCCTGGGCGATTTTCGTTGCCGACCTCGCCACCGGCTCCGCGAAACAGATCTGGCACAGCGCCGACAACGTGGAAAGCAACATCCCGCGTATGGCCGGCCCGGCGTTGTTGAATTGGGCGGCAGACAGCCGCATTGTCTTCGCCTCCGAGATGGACGGCTGGCTGCATCTCTATTCAATTCCATCCGGCGGGGACGCCGAAACTGCCAAGCCGGTTCTTCTAACGCCCGGCAATTGTGAATTCGAACACGCCAAATTGACGCCCGACCTGCGCGCAATTGTGTTCTCGTCGAACTGCGGCGATGCGGATCGGCGTCACATTTCGCGCGTTTCCGTGGCCGGCGGCGCGCCCGAACTCCTGACGCCCGGAAATGGCATTGAGTGGGCGCCGGTCCCCACCGGCGACGGCAAATCTGTCGCTTACCTGGGCTCCGACGCGCGCGTGCCGGCCATGCCCTTCGTACGCGGCGCGACCGCCACCGGCAAAGGCGAAATGCTCGCCAAGAATGCGCTGCCCAAGGATTTTCCGTCGGACAAGCTTGTGGCGCCGGAACTCGTCGTCATCAAGTCCTCCGACGGCGTGGAATGCCATGACCAGCTCTTTCTTCCCGCGGACATTAAGCCCGGCGAAAAGCGTCCCGCGGTGATTTTCATGCACGGCGGACCCATCCGCCAGATGATGCTCGGCTGGCACAACATGGGTTACTACCACCAGTCCTACGCGGTGAACCAATATTTCGCCAGCCGCGGCTACGTCGTGCTTAGCGTGAACTACCGCAGCGGTATCATGTACGGTCGCGCCTTCCGCGAAGCGAAGAATCGCGGCGCGCGGGGCGCGTCCGAGTATCAGGACATCGTCGCTGCGGGAAAATATCTTGCCGGTCGCAAGGACGTGGACTCGAAACGCATCGGCCTCTGGGGCGGCAGCTACGGCGGCTACCTGACGGCGCTCGGTCTTGCGCGTGATTCCGATTTATTCGCCGCCGGCGTGGACCTGCACGGCGTGCATGACTGGTCGCAACGCGACATCATCATGGCCACGCAGCTCAGCGGCGACGTCGCCAAGACTGCCCGCGAGGCCTCTCCGGTGGCCTCCGTTGAAAAATGGAAATCGCCGGTGCTGCTCATTCAGGGCGACGACGATCGCAACGTGAACTTCAGCCAGATGGTGGACATGGTCGCGCGGCTCCGCAAGCAGGGCGTGTACTTCGAGCAGTTGGTCTATCCCGATGAAGTGCACGACTTCCTGCTGCACAACAATTGGCTGCAGATTTACAGTGCGGCGTTCAATTTCTTCGAACGCAAAATGACCGGCGCCCGCGCCGACGCCGCCACCGACAAGCCCGAAAAAAGCACGCAGCCTCGATAGCGTTTTGGAAAACGGGTTGCCTTTCGTTGGGCGCGTCTTCAGACCGCTCGGTTACTGCGCCGTGCGCTTTCATTTGTCATTCTGAGGGCCGGCGTTTTCAGCCGGCCCGAAGAATCTCTCTTCTTAACGTGCCGAGGCTTGCTGCCACCTTGTCTTCCGGCGCCCTCACCGGTAGTTCCGTGGAGTCGCAGCGTGCTGCGCCCGGTTCTTTGTGGGATGCGGCTTTAGCCGCAACATAAAAACCGACGGCGCGAAGCGCCTTCCTCCCTCTGGCCCTGAGCAGAGCCGAAGGGGCCGGAGGCGCCTTTTCCTTGCCAGCGCGGAGCGCTTCTCGGTTGCGGTCGGGCTTCCACCCCGCACGCGTTTGCATCACAATGTCTGCTCAAATGCGGCGGTCAGTTCACTTACGGCTCTGCGTTCTTCTTGTGCTTATGTTCTTCGCCGTCGGTGTGCAAGCTCAGGAACGTCAGCTCCAGCGCTCCTTCTCCGTTGGTGCGCCGCATGTGTACCGTGTTCGGCTCACGCTGCGCAGTGAGGTCAAAGGCCTGCGTGCAGTCACCGCCGGCGAAAAAAACTACGCTGAACCCTTCTCGCGCAGCGCGGAAGTCACGCTAACGTGGCGGGCCACCTCACGCGTCGCAGCCATCGCTGAGGACGGCACGGCGCAAATCGAGGAATCGCTCGACGAATTCGACGCCCCGCAACTCCGCGTCGAGCCCGCAAACGATGACGAAGCGAAGAAACTCTCGGATGCGCTCGCCGGCATCGTGCAAGAGTGGTGCGTCCCGCGCGCGCTGCGCTATCGTGAAACGCCCGTCGGCCAACTGAGCGCGCTGCCGCCGGAGGGCGTCCCCGCATTGGGCGAAGACGCGCCGCCGTTGCTCACGCTGTGGCTGCTGCGCGCGCTGCGTCCGGCGGTTACGCTGCCCGGCAATCCCATCGTCTTCGGCGAACGCTGGGAATTGCCGCGCTCCGCAAAACTCGAGAACTGGACCAACGTGCGCGGCATCGAAAGCGGGGAGTGGCTCGACATTTCCGGCGGCGCTGAACCGGCCGTGCGGCTGCACGTCGTACAGCAGATTTCAGGGACGGTCGCCGCCGGCGCAGAGCGGCCGGAGCCGGGCGCGGCGCAGGCGCGGTTCCATGCCGAATCACTCACCACTCTGGCGCTGCTTGACGGCCGCGTGCTGGCCGCCGACCGATCCGCCGCGCGCGAAATTTCTCGCACGCTCGAAGCCGTTGCGGGTCTCGCCGCGCCCCCGCGATTTAGCGCCCGGCTTTCCGTGCAGGTGCAAATTGAAGATTGCAACGATATTCCTTGCCGCGCTCCTGGCCGCCAGTAGCGCGGGCTTTATGCCCGCGTCTCTGGGGGCGCAGCATGCTGCGCCCCTACAAAAATCTCCGTCATCCATGCAACAGCGCCTTCATCTCGCGCCAAAGCTTGTGCCCGGCCAAATTCTCCGCTACCAACTTGACTCCCACACGATGACCACGTCGCATTCATCCGGGCGCGTCGAAAATCCGCAAGGGCCGTCAAAGTCGGAGGTCGCACTCACCGCCACACTGCGCATGGAAGTTTTGCCGGCGGAGCCGGGCGCGCCGCTGCGAGTGCGCACCACGTATGAAAAATC
>DASYRO010000233.1:0-3819 GCA_036004385.1 Candidatus Acidiferrales bacterium | reverse complement strand
TGACGCGCATTCGCACCCCGCCAGCGCCGGCCTCGCGCACCTGAAGCAGATTGATTGCGATCTGCGCTCGATCGCCGCGATTCAAGCCGCCATCCGCGAGCGTGCCGCGAAGACGCCCGCCGGCCAATGGATTCTCGGCTTCAAGTACGACGATACAAAAACCACCGAGGCGCGCTTCCTCACGCGCGACGATCTCGACGTTGCCGCGCCGAATCATCCTGTGCACATCGAGCATCGCGGCGGCCACACGTCTTACGTCAACTCGCTCGCTTATAGGCTCGCGGACATCACCGAGCAGACGCCCGACCCGCCCGGCGGAAAGTTTTACCGGGATACAAGCGGCAAGCTCAACGGCCGCATCGCCGAAACCGCCAACGAGTCGTTCGAAAAAGTTCTCCCGCACAACGACACGCGCGAAGATCGCCGCGAAGGCGTCAAGCTGATTTCCAAAATGCTTTCGCGCACCGGCATCACTTCCGTGCACGACGCCTACGGCTCGCCACAGGATTTCCAGGCCTATCAGGACGCGCGCGCCGCCGGCCAGTTGACCACGCGCGTCTATTGCCTCATCGGCTTTGCCGGTCTCGGCGAAATGAACAAGCGCAACATGCGCACCGGCTGGGGCGACGAGTGGGTGCGCGTCGGCGCGACCAAGCTCATCATTGACGGCTCCATCTCCGAGCGCACCGCGCGCCTTTCGCAGCCCTACGTCGGCCGCCCCAACGACTTCGGCATCCTCGTGACCACGGAAGAAAAGCTGTACGAAAACGCGCGCGCAGCGCACCTGGCTGGCTGGCAGATCGGCACGCACTCCAATGGCGACGTGGGCATTGACATCACGCTACGCGTGTACGAGCGCCTGCAGAAAGAATCGCCGCGCACAGACCCGCGCTTCCGCATCGAGCATTGCACGGTGGTCAACGACGCGCTCGTCGCGCGCATCAAGGCGCTGGGCGCAATTCCCACGCCGTTTTCCACGTACGTTTACTATCACGGCGAAAAAATGCGCGAATACGGAGCGGAGCGATTGAACCACATGTTCGCGCTGCGCAGTTTTCTCGACGCCGGCGTGCGCGCCACGCAGGCGTCCGATTATCCGCCCGGCCCGTTCGAGCCGATGATGGCGCTGCAATCGGAAGTGACGCGCACGGACATGAAGGGCAACGTGTGGGGCCCGAAGCAAAAAATTACTGTGGCG
Organism: Candidatus Acidiferrales bacterium; assembly: GCA_036004385.1. Classification (GTDB taxonomy): domain Bacteria; phylum Acidobacteriota; class Terriglobia; order Acidiferrales; family UBA7541; genus JACQDE01. The sequence goes on along the minus strand of DASYRO010000233.1, from coordinate 2,621 downwards.
GAGGCCATTCGCGTGGGCACGCTGCACGGAGCGTACGCGTCCTACGAGGAAAAAGTGAAAGGCTCGATCGAAGCGGGGAAGTACGCCGACCTCGTCGTGCTCGGCCGCGATCCGTTCAAAGAAAATCCGTCCACGCTCGTCAGCATTCCCATCGAGCGCACCATGGTCGCCGGCCGCTGGGTCTTCGAATCCTGAGTGGCGCAGGCTTTCCAGCCTGTGCGCTGTGGCACATTGTCTTCTTCAAAACGAAAGGGCGGCCAGCGCAGCCGCCCCTGAATCCTGACCCCTGACCGCTGATCCCTGCTTTGCTACGGCTTTTCTTGTTTTCCGTCTGCGTCGAATTTCACTTCTACTTTTTTGCCCGCCGCGGTAGTCAGCTTGAATTCGTAACCCACACTGCCGCCCTCCGTAACTTTTTCCACCAGATTGATTTTCGCCTTGGGAAATTTCTTTTCCAGCGCCTGCTGCACTGCCGCCGGCACGTCTTTCATGTCCATGCTTTCCTCGACGATGAGCAGCTTGCCCTCCGGCGAATACGAGACGTCGCGATGCGTTTTGCCTTCCATGCTTTCGACTTCGTACATGGTCTGGCCTTTTTCCGACTCCTTCGCGTAGCCCTTCACTAGGGCATTCGGATAGGCCTTCGCGAACGCCGCCAGCACAGGCGCAGGCACGTCTTTCTTCGCGACTTGCGTTTCGCCTTCTTCCTTTTCCCCCGCTTTTGGAGCGGCCTTTTTCGTCTCCGTAGTGCCCTGGGACCACGCCGCTGTGCCCAACGCCAGCAGCAACAATAGAATTGCTCCGATCATCCTGGCTCCAATTCTCATATTGCCTCCAGCGCCTGCAATTTCGCTTAACCTATCACCGGGCACCTAAAGCCTACAACCTCTTCCCTCGCGCTTCGGGTTCTGTAGGGGCCGGTCTTCAGACCGTCCCGAAAAGAGGGCAGGCTAAAGCCTGCCCCTACATGGTAAATTGCTGCTCCAGCACATGAGCGTTTACTCTACGTCGCCGCTTTCTCTGGAAAAGATTCGCACGTATCCGCTTGCGCGGCGCAAATCGAAAGTGACCGTGCGGGAATTCGCGCGCGTGCCGCGTCGCGGCGCGTCCGTGCGCGAGTTGATGGCCTCGCTGCCCAGAATTCTTGCCGCCGACGATTTTCGCGCCATCCTCGCCGCGCTGCACAAAGCCCGGGCGCAACGCCGACCGATTCTGTGGGGGCTGGGCGGGCACGTCATCAAGGTCGGGCTCGCGCCGATTCTCATCAACCTGATTCGCCGCGGCTACGTCACCGGCATGGCCATGAACGGCGCCGCGCTGGTGCACGATTTCGAAATCGCGCTCGTCGGCAATACGTCGGAAGACGTGGACGCCGTGCTGGGCCGCGGGCAGTTCGGCATGGCCGAAGAAACGGGGCTTTACCTGAACGAAATCGCCGTGGGCGCCGCGCGCGCGCACATCGGGCTCGGGGAGGCTGCGGGAAAACTGCTTACCAACAAACGTCTCGGCGCGAAATTTCTCCAGCACAGCGTGCTGGTCGCAGCGTACCGCGCGCGCGTGCCGGTCACGGTGCACCTGGCCATCGGCACGGACATCCCACACATGCATCGCTCCGCCGACGGTGCTGCGCTGGGCGCGGCCACGCATCACGACTTCCGGCTGTTCTGCGCGCTGGTTAAGCGCATGCATCCCGGCGGCGTGTATCTCAACTGGGGCAGTGCGGTAATTTTGCCCGAAGTGTTTCTGAAGGCTGTCAGCGTGGCGCAGAATCTCGGCACTCCGCTCCGCGGCATCACCACCGCCAATTTCGATTTCATCCAGCACTACCGTCCGCAGCAAAATGTTCTCATGCGCCCCACGCGTTCGCCTGGCTCGCGCGGCTTCGCCATCACCGGCCATCACGAACTGCTCCTGCCTCTCCTTTCCGCCGCTCTCTAACGGTTGTCATCCCGAGCGAAGCGAGGGACCTGCTTTGCTGTTGTCTTTGCCCGATACCTGATTCCCGATGCCTGACACCTGGTCTTCGTGTCACAATGGATTGATGTCCGACTCCGATTCCAATCTTCCGCTTTCTGAAGGAGCGGCGTCTCCTGTTGAGCCGGGCGCGGCGTCGCCGCTTGCGCCCGAGACGTCGCCCGCTCCGGCGCCGGTTTCTTTTGTGCCCGAAGACCTGCGCGTGCCATGGAACTGGGTGGACGTCTTCATCTTTCTGATTTTTGCGGTGGGCGGCATCGTGGTTGTCGAATACATGATGGGGAGCTATTTGCTCACTTCGGGCCGCGTGGATTTCAAAGATCTCAAACAGTTTGCGTCGGGCAATACGGTGTACGTCTCCGTGCGGCAATTTCTGTGGTTCATGATGCTGCTCGGGTTTCTGGTGTACACGCTGCGCCCGCGCGGCCAGGGCTCGTTCTGGAACACGGTCGGCTGGCGCCGTCCGCGGACGGGCGCGTTTTCACGGATCACGTTTTATCCGGTGTGCTTGTTTGCCGGCGCGGTGCTGGCGATTTTGATTGCGTACGCGTCAACCTTCTTCCTGCCCAGGCAGCCGCTGCCCATTCAGCAGTATTTTCAGGACCGGCAGAGCATCTATTTGATGTCGGTGATGGCCGTGCTCGTCG
>DASYRO010000232.1:0-12039 GCA_036004385.1 Candidatus Acidiferrales bacterium | reverse complement strand
TGCCGGTGGCCGCCATCACGGCGAGCAGCAAGCCCAGCCCTCCGGCGAAAAATGTGTCGCCACTCCAACCCGCTAGGCGGAAGGCTTTGAGCGCCTCCAACAAAAACCAAATCCCCGCCGCGCCGAATACGATCCGTCGGATCGTCCGCATGACCATACGCTCATCTTAGATGTTTCACGCGCCGCTGTCGATTCATCTGTCTGTTCAGGATGCTTTCTCGGAAGGGCACGCTCCAACACCTGCGGCTGCTATAATCATTTTTTGCTGCGAATATCGAGTTTCGAATTTCGAGTTTTGATTTTCTCATGACGACATTTCACATCGAACAGTTCGGCTGCCGCGCCACGCAAGCGGACGCGGCGGCCATCGAGCGCCAGCTTCTCGAGCGCGGCTTCGCGCCATCGGCCCGCGCGGCCGCGGCGGACGTAGTCGTCATCAACACGTGCACGGTGACAGCCAACGCTGATTCGCAGGCTCGTCAGGCCATTCGTCATTTTCACGCGGAAAATCCGCGGGCGCACATCATCGTCACTGGCTGCTACGCGCAGCGCGCGCCGGAAGAACTTGCGCAAATCGACGGCGTCTCCTGGGTCGTCGGCAATTCTCACAAGACGGAAATTGCGCGACTCGTGGAGTGTGGCAGTTCGCTGCCGCCTTTGAGCGCCGGGGCTTGCTCCGGCCCCGATCCTCATTTTGGATTTCTGCCCATAGGTGCACTCGCGGGTGACGAATCGCTCTCTCTGGATTGCGGCCCCGCGAAGATTCTCACCGGCAACATTTTCGAGCAAAGCAATGTTCTCGTCGCACCAGTCTTCGGTGGCGAGGGCGATCACACACGTCCTATCCTGAAAATTCAGGACGGCTGCAGCAACCGTTGCTCGTACTGCGTGATTCCGTTCGTGCGCGGGAAGAGCCGCAGCCTGCCGCCCATGCAGGTCATCGCCGAAATCGAGAAACTCACGGCCGCGGGTTTCCAAGAAATTGTGCTCAGCGGGATCAATCTGGGAAGCTACGGTCGCGATCTCGCGCCACGAGTCAGCTTGCTCGAGCTCGTCCGGCGCATCCTTGACGAAACGCCGCTGGCGCGCCTGCGCCTCTCGTCTATCGAGCCGCAGGACGTGACGCAAGACCTCGTGGAGCTTGTGGTGCGCAACGATCGCCTGGCGCGGCATTTCCACATTCCTCTGCAATCGGCGAGCGACCGCATCCTGGCAAAGATGCACCGCTGGTATCGCGCCGCTCATTACGCGCGCAAGGTTGAGCTGATTCGCGATCTCATCCCCGCCGCTGCGATTGGCGCCGACGTCATCGCCGGATTCCCCGGCGAAACGGACGCCGACCACCGCGCCACAGTGGATTTCGTCGCATCACTTCCGTTCAGCTACCTGCATGTGTTTTCGTTTTCCAAGCGCCCCGGCACCGCCGCGGAGGAATTATGCACCGCCGGCCTTCAGGCCGGCACGCCGCTCGAAGTGCCTCCGCTCGTCATCAAGCAGCGCAGCCGCGAACTTCGCGCGCTGGGCGAGAAAAAGAAATCCGCCTTTCGCGCCGCGCAAGTCGGCTCGATGCTACGTGTGCTCACCCTCGGACGGCAGGGCCACGGTCCGGCGGACTGTAGCCCGGGTCTTCAGACCCGGGGGTTTTCCAAGCATGCTGCCGACATCCCCGCCGCTGAAGAGGCGGGCTACAATGCCCAGTACTCCGGTGCGTGGACCGCGGCCATCAGCGACAACTACCTCCAACTCCGTGTCCCCGGCCACCATCCGCGCAACCGATTCCTCGATGTGCGCGTTGGCGCGAACCACAACGAGATTCTCTCGCCCGCATGCGGCCTCGCGGCCGATTGAGCTGGATCTTCCGATGTAGGGGCACAGCATACTGCGCCCGCGGGCACGGCATGCCGTGCCCCTACAAATCCAGCGGCAGGACGCTACTCAATTCTCGAAGATGACTTGCGCATACGCCGTATTGCCGCTGTGGGTGATAGAGAGAGAAATATTTTTCACGCCGAGGCGCTCGGCGTGTTCCTTGGCCGCGCCGCGCAGGACGATGGTGGGACGGCTGCCGCGCGGCCGCACGATTTCGATGTCCACCCAGCGGACGCCTTGCCGCCAGCCGGTGCCCAGCGCCTTCATGGCCGCTTCCTTGGCGGCAAAGCGCCCGGCGTAGCGCTCGAAGCGCGCGCGATAGCCTTCGCAGTAAGCGATTTCATCGGGTGTGAAAATGCGTTCGATGAAGTGCCGGCCGTGGCGTGCGATGGCCGCTTCGATGCGATTGATCTCCGCGATGTCCACACCCAGCCCGACGATCATCGTCCCTCGGCCGCTCCAGCGGACCGTAGCGGTGGGTTGACCCCGCCGCGACAAGGGCGACGGCGTAAAGCCGTCGCTACACTGCGGTTTGCTAGGCCGCTGGCTTGCCTCTACAATGCCAGTCCGCAACGGAATTATAACGTGATTCGTGGGTTGTGTAGCTCAGGTGCCGTTTCGTCCCGATGCATGGGGACGAAACTGACCTGAGGCTCTTCTGATGCAGAAAAAAACAAAGCGCACTCACTCTCAGCGGAAATCGTCTTCGCGCGCGGCGCGAGGCCCCGCACACACGTGGCGCGTTCGCCGCACCCAGGGCGTGCAGATTCTTCATTGTGCCGCGCTCGAGAAACTTCCCTGGCTCGTTCACAGCTTCACGCTGCGGCCCGGTGGCGCGAGCTTGCTCGATGGCAAACACGTTTTCAATCTCGGCCACACCGAGTGGGACGCGCGTGAAAACGTCGCCGCCAACCGGATGAAGCTTCTTGCTGCACTCGACGCGAAAAAAATGCAGCTCGTCAGCCAGCGTCAATTCCATTCAGCGCTGGCGCGTGTTTTCGATGCGCCGCCTGCCGAACCATTGCGAGGCGACGCCGCGCTTACGCGCACGCCCGGGTTGCTGCTGGCCGTGCTGACCGCCGATTGCGTGCCGATCCTGCTGGTGGATACGAAGCGTCGCGCGGTCGCCGCGGTGCATGCCGGGTGGCGAGGCACGCTGAAACGAGTCGCCGAGAAAACGTTGGGCAAAATGCGCATGACCTTCGGCACGCGTCCGCGCGACACGCTGGCCGTGCTGGGCCCGGCTATCGGCCGCTGCTGCTACGAAGTCGGCCCGGAAGTGGCGCAGGCGTTTCATTCGCAGTTCGCGCAAGCCAAGGATTGGTTCGATGGCCCCTTCGACCGCCTGGTCGCCGACGACACGCCGAATCCGCTGCAGTGGCTCAACATGTATCCGCCCGGACATCAGCCGTCTCCGCCCTCTGTGCGGTTCGATCTCGCTGCCGCGAATCGCTGGCAACTGGAAAGCGCCGGTGTGCCGCGCGGGAATATTTTCGTAAGCGACCTGTGCACGGCCTGCCACACGGACATTTTATTCAGTCATCGCGCGGAATTTGGCAGGACCGGCCGCATGATGGGCGTCATCGGCGTCCGATCCTAATGTCGCCATCCTTATCTGCTCTTTTTCTAGAAGCGCAGCACGCTGCGCCCGCGGGCGGTGCATGCGCCGCCCCTACAAAGGCGAAACCGGCGGCCTGAAGGGCGGCGCCTACAAAGAGATTTGCGTGACGGATGAATTCGCAGATTCGAGCAGGGCGAGCTGTCCGCAGGCGGCCATGATGTCCTGTCCGCGCGAATAGCGCACGAATACCGGAAATCCTTTTTCGGTGAGGAGAGTTCGAAACGCTTCGATGCGCGCGGCATCCGGCGGCGCATAAGGCAGCTCGCCCGGATTCCACGGAATCAGGTTCACTTTGCAGCGCAGATTGGCGAGCAGTTTGGCCACGCGGCGCGCGTCGTCAGGCGAATCGTTGAAGCCGCCGAGCAGGACGTACTCGAACGTCAGCTTCTCCCGCGGACGCAGCGGATAACGGCGGCATGCGCCGAGCAATTTTTCCAGCGGATACTTTTTGTTGATGGGCATAATGGCATTGCGCTGCTCGTCCGACGACGCGTTCAGCGAGACGGCCAGCTTCGGCCTGATTTTTTCCTGCGCCAAGCGCTCGATGCCGGGCACGATGCCGCTGGTGGAAAGCGTGACGTGCTTGGGCGAAAGCGCGATGCCGTTGGCGTCGAGCAGAATGCGCAGCGCGGCCATCACGGCGTCATAGTTCAGCAGCGGCTCGCCCTGGCCCATCAGCACGACGTTGGTCTGCGGCGCGAGCGCGGCGCGATTTTCTTGCAGCGCGGCCAGCACCTGCCCGACGATTTCTCCCGCCGAAAGATTGCGAATCAGCCCGAGCGTAGCAGTCAAGCAGAAATGGCAATCCACCGCGCAACCGGCCTGCGTGGAAATGCAGATAGTCTGGCGCTTTTCTTCGGGCATGAAAACGGTTTCAATTGTCGCGCCGGGCGCAGTCCCGAGACCTCGGGACGCCCCTACATCAGGGAGCGCCAGCAGATAGCGAATCGTTCCGTCGCCGGAATGGTAGCGCTTCAGTATTTGTGGCAAGGCGATGCGCGTTTCCCGCGCAAGGCGTTCGCGCAGCGCCGCGGGCAGGTTGGTCATCTGCGAAAAATCGAATCGCCGCTCGGCATAGAGCGCGTGATAGAGCTGCCCGCCGCGATAGGCAGGCTCACCCATCTGTGCGAGCAGGTCGCGCAATTCGTCCGCGGATTTTCCAAGCAGGTTGACGGGCATACGATGTACTTGCAAATCCATCTTAGCATGCTGCCTCTGCATCCTCTTCTGTGCCTTAAAGCGTCTAACAATGCAGAGGCTCCGGATGGCATTTGCATGCGCCTGAGCCTATAATTGATTGCAATCCCGGCAGTCCTGTCGTTGGAATTCGCGCCGGCCGGCCGTGGCGGGCGCTTTGATTACATCGTCATGCGAAACGAACCGCGCAACATCGAGAAGGAGACGTTGCCCAACGGCCTGGTGCTCATCACCGAGACCATGGACCACGTGCGTTCCGTTTCAGTGGGCGTGTGGGTGCGCACCGGTTCGCGCCGCGAGCCCGCCGCGCTGAATGGCATTTCCCACTTCATCGAGCACATGGTCTTCAAAGGCACGGCCACGCGCACGGCGGAAGACATTGCGCGCTCGGTGGATTCGGTCGGCGGCATGCTGGACGCGTTTACGGCCAAGGAACTGGTCTGCTTCAACGCTAAAGTTCTCGACGAGCACCTGCCCACGGCCTTCGACGTCATTTCCGACCTCGTGCTGCACCCGCGCTTCGACGAAACAGAAATCGTGCGCGAAAAGTCCGTGGTACTCGAAGAAATCAAGATGGACGAGGACAACCCCGATTACCTGGTCCACGAAATCTTCACGCAGAATTTCTGGCGCAACCATCCACTGGGCAAGCCCATCCTGGGCACGCGCAAGACCGTTTCCGGTTTTTCCCGCGAGCAGGTGGTGGATTGTTTCGGCCGCTGGTTCGCGCCGGAGAACATCATCATCTCCGCCGCCGGCCATGTGGAGCACCGGCAATTGCGCGAGCTGGTGGCCCGCGAATTCGGAGCGATGCAGCGGTCCGGCGACCTGTACGCGGAGTCCGCGCCGGTGCCGCAGGCGCGCATCACCACGAAATCGAAGGCGCAGCTCGAGCAGGTGCACCTGTGCATCGGCGTGCCGTCGTACCCCATGGTTCACGAGCGGCGCTATGGCATGGCCGTGCTCAACAACATTCTCGGCGGCGGTATGAGCTCGCGCCTGTTCCAGAACATCCGCGAGCGGCAGGGGCTGGCCTACGCCGTTTTCAGCGAGCTGAGCCCCTACCGCGATACGGGCATGCTTTCCATCTACGCGGGCACGTCGCTGGAAAAGGCCGGGCAGGTGGTGCGCTCGGTGACCAGCGAATTTACCAGCTTGAAGGAGCAGCTTGTCAGCGACGAAGAGCTACGCCGCGCCAAGGACCACCTGAAGGGTTCGCTGATGCTTTCTCTGGAATCCACAAGCGCGCGCATGTCCAACCTGGCGCGGCAGGAAATGTATTTCGGCAAATTCTTCTCGCTCGACGAAATTATTGCCTGCATAGAAGCGGTCACCCGCGAAGAAGTTTGCGGGATCGCCCGCGAATTCTTCCGCCCGGAACACATCAGCGTCACCGTTCTGGGCAACCTCGACGGTTTTCAGATCACCCGCGAACAACTCGCCTGCTGAAGCCAACGCTCAGTCGGCGATTCACCAGATCATCTCGTAAATAATGGACTCGCGCGTCTCCACTAGCACTTTTGTGCTTGACAAGTTCGAAGGCCGCAGGTAGTTTGCCGCCAGATTTTGATAGCGGTCGGCTTCTTCTCGCTTTTAGACTTCCGCAACTTTTGAGTTTTCGCCGGGTTCCTGTACCGAGAAGCAGTCTATGTCCGAAGAAGATTCCTGTCGCCCGACTCTCACCGCCAACCGGAGGCCCGCCATGTTGCGAATTCTTGTCTCCACACTTGTCCACGTACGCAGGATTTCTGCGCCACAGCGCACATGGCGCAGGTTCGTAATTGCCGCTGGATTGGCGACAGCTCTGTGCCTGGCAGCTTTGGCCGGCGACGTCGCGGATCATGCGTGTTTTATCCGGATTGATGACGCAATCGCGGATGTAGCCGGTGCTGATCATCACTTCAACGGCAGGCACGCGGCCAGGCTCCTCGAACTCACAAACTTTCCCGCGACACTAGCACGCGCGGGATTTCAAGGCAAGACGACTTTGCAGGTCGTATGCCACCGGCGGAGCACTGCGCCAGGAACAGCACCGGCGGGATCAGTGGAAGTTTTCGACCAGCATGATCTCGCTTGCGGTGCGGGAGGTTTGCGAGTAGACAATCGAGCGGCGATCCGGCGAGACGGTGAGCCCGCCGTGGTCAATGGTGTATTTTCCCGTCAACCCGGCGATGCGATGGATCCGGCCCGTCGTAAACTCCAGGAACTCGATGGCTGGCCCGGGCTGCGAATTCTTGTTGAGAAAATAGATACCGTGTTCGGCCACTCGCCAGTAGCACCGCAGTTGCGCGCCGAAACCTGGGATCACTTCAGTTTCCTTGCCGCCCTCTGAAGGCAACTTCCAGATTCCGCCAGTGGATTTCAAATAGTACAGGCTGCGCCCGTCGAGAGATTCCTGAGCAAATACTCCTTCATCCCGGACGACAGCAATCAGCTTTCCACCCTCCGCAGGAATCTTCCAAATTCCGCGCGCCTCCCGGAACGAAGAGAAAGCCAGATAGATCCAACGTCCATCGCGCGACCAAGTGGGTAAGGCGTGAGCATCTTCTGTCAGGCGGCGAACTTTCTTGCTGCCCACGTTCACTACAAATACGCCGCCAATCGACTTCCCGGGGCCGTCAATGGATGAAAAAGCCAACTCCCTCCCGTCTGGAGACCAGCTTGGGGCATACGTGCTCCAGGCGTTAAAAGACGTCACGGGAGTAGGGCTGGTGCCATCCGCCTTGCTCACCCACACTTCTCTATTTCCGGTTCCGTCGGAATAGAATGCGATCCGGCTGCCATCGGGAGAAAACTCCGGAGCAGTTTCCGCGTGCGCGGTGCTGAGCAAAACCTCCGGCGCCTTTCCCGGACCGCGGAAGCCGTCCAATTCCACGCGCCACAAGTCAACGTCGCCATAGTCGCGGACATAGGCCAACCGGTTACCGCGCGAAGCGATGGTGGGGAAATTAGCGGAGTCTTCGGTGAACGGAAGGGGTTCCGGCGCGCCGCCGGTGGCTGCGATCCGGAAAAGTTTGTTGCCTCCATCCCGCGCCGAGGTGACGACAATTGCCTGGCCATCCGCAGTCCACGCCAGGTGTCCAATCCAGCTCTGTTCTTCGTGAAGCTTTCTCGGATCCCCGCGATCGACCGGGATGGTCCACAGGGCTGAGCTGTAATCGGCGTGCCGCATAAAAGCAAGGGTCTGGCCGTCGGGAGAAAAGTCGCAACTCAGGTCGAACGCCGGATGCTGCGGAAAAGTGAGTTGCCGTTTTTCGAGCGTAGCCAAAGAGAGCAGGAAAATGGACCGCGACTTATACGAGTTGTAGGATTCGCCCGAATTGGTTTTGTCGGCAATGGTTTTCTCCGCAAAGGCCAGGTACCGCCCGTCCGACGACCATTTCAGATCGAAATAACGGCTGTAGCTCAAATCAGCCAGCTTGCGCTCCGCGCCTCCCAGCGCCCCGACCACAAAAATTCCCACCTTCTCGCCTTCTTCTCGGATAAAGGCAATCTGGCGTCCGTCGGGCGACCACGCCGGAAATCGGTCCCATCCCGGACCCGTCGTCAGCTGGAGCGGTGGGTCGTTCCCAATCATTTTCACGTAAATGTGCTGTTTTTCGCCCGTTGGACCTCCCCATTGAAAGGCAATTCTTTCTCCATCAGGGGCGAATTCCGGCATCTGGACCCCACCCAGATAACTCGCGAAAGGCACCGCGCGCATCGGCTGGGGCGATGCCGCCGTTTTGTGGACCGCTCGCCAACCGAACGCCACAACCGTAAGCAGCAGCAAACTGATCCCCGCCATCGTGAGGTAGCGACGCGACCAGGGCAGAGCGGGGAGAATCTCTTCGATTTCCTCACGCACGATACGGGCTTCCACGCGGCGCTCCAGGAGCACCGTGGGACGTTCCTCCCAAATCTCCTGCACAGGTACACAGAACCGATAGCCGCGCCGCGGCACAGTTTCAATCATGGATGTAGCGCCGGGCTTTAGCCCGGCATCTTCTGAGCCGCCGGTGGCATCGCCAAGTGCCCTCCGCAGCGCGGAGATATGCACGGTCAGGTTCCCTTCCTCGACGAACGTGTCCGGCCACACTTCTTTCAGCAATTCCTCTTTTTCCACGATGTGCCCGCTGTGGCGCACTAGCACCACAAGCATGTCAAAGGCTTTGGGAGTCAGCGGGATGGCTGCGCCGTCGCGCGTCAAAACTCCTTCCTGCGGGTCCACGCGGAAGGAGCCGAAGGCATAGACGGGGTTGGGCGTGGCCGTCACGGTTTACGGAAAGCTTTGGCGCTTCTTAGGCTGATCTTAAGGACTTTGCCACGGTCTCCCCGTAGTGTCAACCGTCGGCGCCCGGCTTCGCGGGGGATCAGCTTGCGAAAAAGAAAGAGAACCGTAGTGACAATACAGACGCGGGAAGTGATTGTGGTGCGCCCGGCCGGTCTGTCGCGCAGCCGCGCGTGGTGCTCCGCGTGCCGTCGCGAAACGCAATTCGCCATGCCGGAGCTGGCTGCGGCGCTTTCCGGTGTGACCCCGCGAACCATTTACCGCTGGGTCGAAGACGAAAAAGTTCATTTTCGGGAGACGCCCGCCGGTCTTTTGCTGGTTTGCGCAGAGTCGCTGCCGAGGCGGAAGACGTAGCGCTGGTTTTCGTGGTGAGGTCGCCACAGCAACTTCACTACATGTACAGACATTACCAAACGGATCGAAGAAAGAGAGAGAACCTATGAATCGCGCCCAGTCTTACACGATCAACTCTGTGTTTGTCCTCGCGATGGTCGCGCTGGCCCTGCTCGCACCGCCAGTGGCGCATGCGCAGGCCACCATCACAGTGAATTCGACGCTGCAAGTGGTCAATCCCGGGCCGGGCGGGCCGGGCGTGGGAGGGAATGCGGATAGCCTTTGCCAACTCTCCGAAGCCATTCGCGCTGCGAACACCGACTTAGCGGTGGACGGCTGCGGAGCCGGGTCAGTCGCCGGCCCGGACACGATCAATGTTCCGGCCGGCACCTACACTCTTACGGCGGTGGATATCATTGAACCAGGCACAGGTCTGCCGTTCGGCCTGCCCATAATCACCAGCAACGTCATCATCACCGGCGCGGGTGCCGCAACCACGATCATTGAACGCTCGACGGCCGGGGGGACTCCGACTTTCGCATTTCTCATCCTTTCCGGCGCCGGCGCAAACCTGACCCTGAACGACCTGACCTTCCGAAATGGAAATCAGGCCGGCATTGGCGGCGCCATCGCCAGTAGGAACAGTGCTGCTGCTGCCCTGACGGTGAACAACTGCGTATTTGACAGCAACACGGCCCAAAACGGAGGCGCGGTCGCCCAAAGCGCCACCATCAACAACAGTACTTTCATTAACAATACAGCCTCGGTCGCAGGCGGCGCTATTTGGCTAGGCGGATGCAATTGCGACCTCACCATCACCAACAGCACATTCTCCTCGAACAATGCGAGCCAACAAGGGGGTGCCATCTACGCAGCCAATCTTGGAGATAGTATCTCCATTTCACATTCCGTCTTCACCAATAACTCGGCGACAGACGGGGGCGCCCTTTTCATTTCAGACCGTTCCTCTCAGAGTTTTTTCGGAAATGGCCCCGCTCTTATTTTTGTCACCATTGATTCGAGTCTTTTTTCCGGGAACCAAAGCGGTAGTGGGGGGGCAATCTCAACTGGTCCCTTTCTCTTTTTTCTTGGGCTCTCAAACAGCACTTTTGTGAACAATCAAGCAACATCCATTGCAGGAGCCCTCCTTAGTGACATTACCGGTAATATGACCATCAGTAATTCAACTTTTTCGGGTAATACAGCGGGGACCAACGGCGGCGGCGCGATGAGAATTCAGACTCAAAACTCAGTGAATTTCACGCTCGGTCAAGCTTTTCTGAATAACGTAACGATTGTGAACAATAGCACTTCCAATGCCGGGAACGGTGGGGGGATCCGTTTCGGCTCAGGGGCCCTGACGTACAGCAACACGATTATCGCGGGAAACTCACCTTCCGATACTTCCGGAGCCGGGTCCTCTAGTACAGAGGTCACCTCGCTCGGTTTCAACCTGATCGGCGACAACACCAGCTCTGGAAGCGGGTTCCCCACGATTGCCAGCGACCAGGCGGGCACAGGTGCGAATCCCATCAATCCGCTGGTGGGCGGCCCGGCCAATAACGGCAGCACGGTGATGGCAGGCTCGAACGTAGGCGGCCAGACGCCGCAAGTGGTGCCGACCGTGGCGCTGCTGACGGGCAGTCCCGCGCTGGAAAAAGGCAATCCAGGTACGCCGCTCGACGGCACGAACGGCCGCTGTGCAGCCACCGACCAGCGCAGCATCGCGCGGCCCCAGCCTGCTGGCGGCACATGTGACGTCGGCGCGCTCGAAGACTTGACGGGACTCGGCGTTGCGCCGCAAGCCGACTTCTCCGTCACCAAGACCGGCGCGCCGGGGACGGTCTCAGTCGGACAGAACATCACGTTTACGATTACCGTCACCAACAACGGCCCGGATCCCGCGGCGGGCTCGTTTACGGATAACCTGCCGGCTTCGTTTCAATTTGTTTCTCTCACTTCTCCGGCCGGATGGACCTGCACGACCCCGGTAGTGGGCGCAAGCGGCACGGTGAGTTGCTCGAACACCGGCCTGTCATCCGGCGCATCGGGTGCCTTCACGCTTGTCGTGACGACGACCTCCGGTGGCACGATTGGAAACACGGCGAGCGTCAGCGTTACGGGGAGCGACGCGGTTCCGGCCAATGACTCGGCTACGGCGACCACCACCGTCACCGCGCTGAACGCGGACATGAGTGTGACCAAGAGCGCGCCGGCCTCCATCACGCTTGGCAGCGGAAACATCACCTACACCGTGGTGGTCACCAACAACGGCCCCGCCGACGCCACGAACGTCGTCTTGTCGGATACGCTTCCGGCCGGAGCCACATTTGTCTCTGCCACGCCCACGGGACCCGTATGCACGGTATCCGGGGGCATCGTGACGTGCAACCTCGGCGGAATGGTGAACGGCGGCAGCGCGACAATCACGATCGTAGTGACGCCCACCGCCGCGGCAACGCTGACGAACACAGCCAGTGTTACCGCCACGGAGCCCGATCCTACCTCGGGCAACAACTCCGCCACGGCCAGCACGACCGTGAATCCGTCCGCCGACCTGTCGGTGACCAAGACGGATTCTCCGGATCCCGTGAACGCGGGCGCCAACTTGACCTACACGGTGACCGTTTCCAACGCCGGACCATCGGCCGCCCCCGCGACACTGACCGACACACTGCCCGCCGGGGTTACATTTGTATCCGCGACTCCATCCAATGCGCCCACCGGCACCTGTTCGCAGGCCGCCGGC
>DASYRO010000231.1:0-3857 GCA_036004385.1 Candidatus Acidiferrales bacterium | reverse complement strand
GCGCGCTGGCCTGCCGCTCCGTCAGCAGGCCGATGGGCGAGCGCCCGCCGATTTCTTTATACGCCTGGCGCACGTGCGGCGCGCGCCGCCAGGTGATGTAGCGCGCCAACGGCTTGCGCAACAGGCCGCCCAGCGGCAGGGGAATAATATCCGGGTCGCAAAACAGGTTGTAGAGGAATGGCGCCACAGCATCCAGCGAGTCCGGGCCGCCCAGTTGAAAGCAGACCACGCCGATTTTCTGTGGCAAAGTCATGCGCGCGCCGGGCTACTGCTTAAGCAGTTCTTTCAACCGGTCAATCTCCTGTTGGAGCTTACTGACGCGAGCGCCGACGGTCAGGTGGTAGACGAACAAGATGGCCCAGACGAGCAGGTAGGCCGCGAACAAGTTTTCAAAATTTTTCATCTTGCCCTCTCTTCGACAGCGTGCGCCAGCTCTTCCGCTTCGTGGCGCATCCGCTCCAGACGGTATCGTTGGCGCACCATCAAAATCATCACGCTGAGCAGCGCGGACCAGCACAGTAGCAGCACCCAACGCATCGTGGGGTCCAGCGAACCGCCGCCGCCGATGACCGGCTGGGGATGCTGCGTCCGCCACAGCCAGATGGAAAAATAGACCAGGGGCACGTCCAGAAAGGCGAAAATGCCGAACGCCGCGCTGATGCGCGCGCGCTTTTCCGTGTCGGGCAGCAACGTGCGCAACAGTAGGTAGCTGACGTACATCAGCCACAATACAAATGTGGACGTCAGGCGCGCATCCCACGTCCACCAGATGCCCCAGACGGGCCTGGCCCAGATGGGCCCAGTCACCAGCACCGCCGTGCAGAACGCCAGACCCACTTCGGCTGCGGAGACGCCAATCCAGTCCCACTTCAGATCGCGCCGTACCAGGTAGACTATATTGCAGACAAATACAACAAAAAACGCGCTAAACGCCGTCCACGCACAGGGCACGTGAAAATAAAAAATGCGCTGGATGGCGCCCATGGTGCGCTCTTCCGGCGCGATGAACAGCGCTGCGTATCCTGCGACGCCGATCAGAGCGGCCGCTCCGAGAACGGCTGGCCAGTTGGTTCTGGCGAAATTCATTTCATTCCTCGAGCAGAGTTTCGCATAGAAGGTAACTTACGGCTAAAAAGATGATGTCGAAAGCAATCAGCACGTTCATCCAGTTCATGCGCAACTCAGGAGGGTCCGCCAACAACCCGGATGTGCATTCCACGCTGGCAATCAGGATGGGCGTGAGCACAGGCAGCAGCAGTAGCGGCAGCAGCAGTTCGCGCATGCGCGCTTGCGCAGAAATTGCGCTGAAGGCCGTTCCCGTCACCGCCAGCCCCAATGTGCCCAGCAGCAGAACGAGCACAAGCCGCCCCAACACCGGTAGCATCGCCACGTTATACAAAACCGCGAAAATCGGCAGCAGCAGAAACTCCATCAGCAGTAGGAAAGCAAAGTTGGCCAGAATTTTTCCGAGCAAAATGGCGAATGGCTCCACAGGTGCCAGACGCAATGCGTGCAGCGTGTCGTTCGACTGCTCGCGCGCGAACGAGGGATTCAGCATCAGCGAGCCGGCAAACAGAAATGCAATCCACAGGAGTCCCGGACCGAAGCGGCGCGATTCCTCGGAGGTAGGATCGAAACTAAAGCTGAAGAGCACGATGACCATCAGCACGAACACGACGGTAGTAGTCAGCAATTCCCGGCTGCGGAATTCCAGCCGCAATTCTTTGGAGAGCACAATTCCCGCCGCGCGAATGATAGTCATCGCGCCGCTCCTGCATGGCCGGCATCGGCCAGCAGCGTCCGTGGATCGCCGCCCGCTCCGGTATCCTGCACAAGCGCGCCGCGGTCGAGCAGCACCGCGCGCGTGGCCAGCGAGATCGCTTCGCTTTGTGCGTGCGTGCTCATTAGGATCGTGCAGCCCGCCACGCGGAGTGATCCAAGCGTTGTCACCAGCCAGTCCAAGCCTTGTCGATCGAGTCCCGTGGCCGGCTCGTCGAGCAGCAGCAACCCGGGCCCGTGCAGCAGAGCGCGCGCAATCGCCAGCCGCTGGCGCATCCCGCGAGAGAATGTTCGCACGAGGCTCTCGCGGCGCTGAGTGACGCCGCAGGCCTCCAGCGCCTGCGTGATTCGCTCGTCCATGACCGGAAGCTCGTAGAGCCGCGCGAAGAAGCGCAGGTTTTCTTCGGCGGTGAGTTCGTCGTAGAGCAGCGTGGAGTGGGCCACGACGCCGATACGTGCCTTCAAAGTAGAAGGGGAATCCGCGGCGTACCCCGGGAACTTCACTTCCCCGCGGCTGGGATACAACAGCAGGGCGGCGAGCCGCAGGAGCGTGGTCTTGCCAGATCCATTCGCGCCGAGCAGCGCGATAAATTCTCCGGGCGCTACGGAAAAAGTTACGCGGCGCAGCGCGACGAGCGCGCCATAGCGTTTTTCCACCTCGTGGAATTCCACGGCGAGTCCTGCGGAGTTGGCAGATGGATTCAAGTTTGAGCCCGCCGCAGCGGGTCAGCCCAGCAATTCGCGGAGCTTTTGCTGGGTGAGTGTGAGTTCACGCGCGTATTCGTCCTCGGAGATTGTGCCAGCCTGCCTGCGCAATTCAAGACGGAATAGTTTTTCTTTAATTTCTTCCAGGCTCTGCGCCGCGGAGCGGCTGGCGGATTCCATCACTCGTGCCACTGCGTCGTCGGGAGTGCTTGCGGCCGGCGGACGCAGGGGAGCGGCTGTCGGTGCCGCTGCACGGGATGCCGGAAAGTTCTGCGCGCCAGCGGGCTGTGGAACCGGACGCCGCCACAGAAAAATCGCGCCCAGTCCGAACAGAGCCGCGAATCCGCCCAGCAACACCCACTTCAGGCTTGCCAGCCGGTCCGGCAGCAAGGTAACTGAGCCGCCGGTTTCCTGTCCTCCCGCCGCGGACTGACCCGGCGATTCGCCCGGCGGCGGCGCCGTGCCGGAAACAGAAAACTCAAACGGAGTATTGGCGGCCACGTTTTCGCGGGCGTAAATATTGAAGCCTTGCTCGTTGCCCGCTGGCGCAAAGCCCGCGCCGGAAATCGTCACGCTCGGCGCCGCGATGACCATCACGCGCTGCGCGGTATAGGGAGACGTGGCGCGAATCGTCGCTTGATTGCCGGCATAGGGAATCTGGTAAGCGACGCGGATATTGTTCTCGCCCGGGCGGATTGGAAATGCGATGGCGTAGCGGCCCTTGGCTTTGTCAATCGTTCCTTGCACCAGAGGCATCCCCGAGGGCCCCGCCGCCGATACTTGCCCCAACTCCGCGCCCGCGGGCACATCGAACAAAAATGAGCCGTCCTCTTTGACGAGCGCTACCGGAGGCTTGGAATCGTTGTGCACGGAATACTCTTCTCCCACGAGCAGCGTCGCGCCATTCGGTTGCACCACGACGATTCGCTGGAAGACGTGCAGCAGACTGGAGTCGGTGCTGGATTCGAAAACTTCGACATCAGCAGTGGATTGTCCCGGCGGCACGTTTTGGTGATAGTTCACGCCGCGATACTGGACGCGCACCAGGACGGGCGCCTGCCCGATGGCCGGATGATCCATCGTGTAGCGGCCCTGCGCGTCTGTCTTAAACGTTCCCGCGGACTGCATCCCGCCCTGCAATTGAATCAGGATGACGTCCTGGTTCGGAACGACCGCTCCGGTCGTACCGTTGCGCACCGTGCCGGAGAGCGTCCCTGCGAGCGCCGGCGCAAGCGAGCACAGAAGAAGAGCTGAAACTGCGTGCAGACGAATCCGCGGCGAACTCATGAAGTGGACTTACTCCGGCCTGCCTTGAGCGGAGCCGAAGGGAAGGACTGCGCCCGGGCGGCGGGGATGTCGCGGCGCGGCGGCCG
>DASYRO010000230.1:0-1608 GCA_036004385.1 Candidatus Acidiferrales bacterium | reverse complement strand
GCCGTTCCGGAGGAGCCGACAAGCTTTCGTTTCTTCATCGCCTGGTTCAGATCAAAGACATCGAGCGCGTCTGGTCCAAAATTTTTGTCCAGCGATTGCAGCGCGGCGAGCGGAAGCCGATTCAGCGGTTTGCCGGCTTTTTCCGCCAGGGCGACCGCTGCGCCCACAACGTGATGCGCCTGCCGGAACGGCACACCTTTGCGCACGAGATAATCGGCAAGGTCAGTTGCCAATAGCGCGGGGTCGCTCGCAGCAGCCAGGCACACGGCGCGACTGACTGAAATATTTCGCAGCATCGCGGCCATGAGCCGCACGCTCGCCCGGACCGTGTCCGCCGTGTCGAACAGCGGCTCTTTGTCCTCCTGCAAATCGCGATTGTAAGTCATCGGCAAACCTTTCAGCAGCGCCAGCACGGCAACCAAGTTGCCGATGACCCGCGCGCTTTTGCCGCGAACCAATTCCACCACGTCGGGATTCTTCTTTTGCGGCATCAGCGAGGAACCGGTCGTGTAGGCGTCCGCGATTTTGATGAAATTAAACTCTGCGCTCGACCAGAGAATCAAATCCTCGGCCAGCCGTGATAAATGGACTGCGAGCAGCGCCGCTGCCGCGCAGAACTCGACAACGAAATCGCGGTCGCTTACCGCGTCCATCGAGTTTTGGGTAAGCTGCGGCTTGCCTTTCGAATCCGTAAAGCCGAGGAGCTTCGCCACCAGCTCACGGTTGAGCGGCAAAGTCGAACCGGTAATGGCTCCGCTGCCGAGCGGGCAGACGTTGCCGCGCCGAAAGCAATCGCCAAATCGCTCTGCGTCGCGTTCGAGCATCTCGACGTACGCAAGCAAGTGGTGCGCGAAATAAACCGGCTGTGCGCGTTGCAGGTGCGTATAGCCGGGCATAATCACGTCGGCATTCTTCCCGCCGGCCTCGACGAGCGCACGCTGCAGATCGCGGATTTCGCGATTCAATTCAGGCAGTTCGGCGCGGAGCCACATTCGCATGTCGAGCGCGACTTGATCGTTTCGCGAGCGGCCGGTGTGGAGTTTCGCTCCCGCCGGCACACGCCGCGTCAGTTCCGCTTCGATGTTCATGTGGACATCTTCGAGTTCCGGCTTCCACCGAAATCTTCCCGATTCAATTGCCCGCGCGATTTGATTCAGTCCTTGGACGATCGCCTTCAACTCCGCTTTGGAAAGCACCCCGATCTTGCGCAGCATCTCCGCGTGTGCGAGCGAACCGAGAATATCCTTACGCCAGAGCCGCCAATCGAACGAAACGGATTGGGTGAATTGCGCCACGTCCTTGGCCGGTTCGCTGCCGAACCGTCCGCTGCGTGAGACTGGAGAAGCCTTTTTCATGCAACCGCCCCGGAATGTGCGCGTTGAGCGAAGAAAAGTCACTGCCAAAGACGGGCGGATGGGGATTAATACGGCCAAAAATCTGGTTGTCGCGAGCGGCCAGATGTGAAATGTTAACCGCAGCCAATGAGCGAGTTCAAATTCGCCTGTCCAATCTGCGGTCAGCACATTACGTGCGACTCCCGCAGCGCGGGCGAGAAGATCGAATGCCCGACGTGTTTTCAGAAAATCATCGTTCCCCAGGCGCCCGCCT
>DASYRO010000229.1:0-1896 GCA_036004385.1 Candidatus Acidiferrales bacterium | reverse complement strand
TTTCACGTCGTCGAAGTGCAAGCCCGTAGTGGGCTCGTCGAGGATGTACAGCGTGCGGCCGGTCTGGCGGCGCGAAAGTTCGCGCGCGAGCTTGATGCGCTGCGCTTCGCCACCGGAAAGAGTGGTCGCGGACTGGCCGAGCGTGAGGTAGCCGAGCCCGACATCCACGAGCGTCTGCAATTTCTGTTTGATCTGCGGAATATTTTCCAATAATTCCAGCGCGTCTTCGACCTGCATCTCCAGCAAGTCGGCGACGCTGCGACCCTTCAGGCGCACGCTGAGCGTTTCCGCGTTGTAGCGGCGTCCGCGGCAGATTTCGCAGGTGACGTACACGTCCGGCAGAAAATTCATTTCGATGCGGCGCAGGCCGTCGCCCTGGCAGGCTTCGCAGCGCCCGCCCTTCACGTTGAAGCTGAAGCGGCCCGGGCGGTAGCCGCGTTCACGTGATTCCGGCAGCATGGCGAAGAGTTCGCGGATGGGCGTGAACACGCCGGTGTAGGTAGCGGGGTTCGAGCGCGGCGTGCGTCCGATGGGCGCCTGGTCAATTTGAATCACTTTATCAATGTGCTCGATGCCGAAGATGCCTTTGTATTCTCCGGGCGCTTCCATGCCGCGATAGAGTTTTTGCGCCAGCGCGCGATAAAGAATGTCGTTGATGAGCGTGGATTTTCCGGAGCCGGAAACGCCGGTGACCACGGTGAGCAGGCCCAGCGGAAATTTCGCGTCGAGATATTTCAGATTGTGCGCGTGCGCTCCGAAGACGGCGATGGTTTTCCCGTTGGCCGCGCGGCGTTTTTCGGGGACGGGAATTTTCACCGCGCCGGCAAGATAACGTCCGGTGAGCGACGCGGGATTCGCGGCGATGTCGCCGGGCGCGCCGGTGGCGACCAGGTAGCCGCCGGCGTGTCCCGCGCCGGGGCCGAGGTCCACGACGTAATTCGCGCGGCGGATCGTTTCTTCATCGTGCTCCACGACGAGCACGGTGTTGCCGAGGTCGCGCAGATGTTCGAGTGTTTGCAGCAGTCGTCCGTTATCGCGCGCGTGCAGGCCGATGCTGGGCTCGTCCAGCACGTAGAGCACGCCGCGCAGCTTGGACCCGATCTGCGTGGCCAGCCGAATGCGTTGCGCTTCGCCGCCGGACAGCGTGGCGGCGCTGCGGTCGAGCGTGAGATAGCCGAGGCCGACGGCAAGAAGGAAGTCGAGCCGCTCGGCGATTTCGTGCAGCACGCGACCGGCGACTTTCATCTGCCGTTCCCCGAATCGCGCGCGGATTTTGTCCACGGCTTCGCGGGCGCCAGCGATGGGCAGCGCGGTGAATTCGGAAATGCTCATGCCGCCGACGCGCACGGCGAGGCTTTCCGGCCGCAAGCGGCGCTCGGCGCAGTCCGCGCACGGCACCGCGGACATATACTGCGTCAGCCATTCGCGGAAGTTTTCCGACGAGGATTCTTCCAGCAAGCCTTCCAGGAATGAAATGATGCCGGGAAATTCGAGCCCTTTCGCGCGCGCCGGGCGTCCGGTTGAAATGCCCGCCTGAAGGCGGCCGCTACGCCCGTTCTTACCGTTGCCATTAAGCGCCGATGCCGGCATGCCTTTCGGCGGATTGCCATAGAGAATCAGATTTTGCACGCGGCGGGAAAGTTTTTCGAACGGCGTTTCCAGCTCGAATTTGTGCGCGAACGCCGCGAGCTTGAGCGTGCGCTGCAAATTGGCCGAGCCGCCGCCCGGGCCGAGTCCGCCTTCGAAGAGCGGCTTGGACCAGTCCACAATAATTTTCGAGGGATCGAAATCGTATTTGGAGCCGAGGCCGTTGCACGCCGGGCACGCGCCGTAGGGTGAATTGAAGCTGAACGAGCGCGGCTCGAGCTGCGGCACGCTGATGCCGCAATCGGCGCA
>DASYRO010000228.1:0-3211 GCA_036004385.1 Candidatus Acidiferrales bacterium | reverse complement strand
ACCAGCGCGCGCTTCGCGCCGCGGCGCACCGCGCGTGTGTGGTGCAGGATTTCGTCCAGCGTCACCGGGAGTGTGCTCTCGTAGCCGAGCACGACCATGCCCAGCGAATCGCCGACCAGCAGGATGTCCACACCGGCTTCGTCCAGCAGGCGCGCGGATGGATAGTCATATGCCGTCAGGCAAGTGATCTTCGTTTGCGGTTGATTCTCGAGATTGGAAAGCGGGACTTTGCGGTTCAGGATGTCGGGCACGGTAACTTTCCCGTTGCCCGCATGCGATGCGGCGCTCATGTTTCCTCCGGTGCCGTTCCCCGTTAGGAGATACAGCCCATCGCTCACAGCCTAACAAAATGCGGCACGAATTGCCAGCGTTGCATCTCCCGCTGGTTTCCACACACGCACTGTGCTCCAATAAGCAGTGACGGCCATGGTCGCCATCGTGATGCTCGTGGTGATTGCCGGGATCGTTGCGCTCATCGTCGCGTTCGCCGGCGGCAAGGACCGCTACGCCGAAATGACGGAACAAGAATTCGAGGAGGAAGCAAAACGCTCCTCCGCGCTGAGCGGGGCATTCAGCGAATTTCACAAATTTTTTCAGCCCAAGCGAACGGAATACATGTTGCGTCGCGACAAACGCGTCGAAGGCCAACAGAAAGTTTCCGGTGACCCTCCTTCCACGGGACACGGAGCCACCAGGAAATAATTCGTCATCTGTTCGGCCGATATCGACTCCGTTTGTCGCCCGCGAGCCGTTTCTGTTTTTACTGGCGCTTTCCGGCCATGTACGCTTCCGTGGCCACGGCGGTAAGTAGGAACAGCACGGCGCCCTTGAAGAAACTCTGGTAGTAAATGGTCACGCCGGGCACAACGTTCCCCAGAAAGAACCCCGCCGCATTAGCCGCTCGCCAGATGACAGCGATCACCCCGCAAAGCAATCCGAGCCAGTAGGAGTACTGCAGGATCTTCTTTTCCATGGAACCTTCCTCGTCGAGCCGACTTAAAAACTGCTACGGCCGCTTGCCGGAGATGAACGATTGCGTGGCAATCGCGCCCACCAGAAACAGCAGAGCGGCCTTGTAGAAGCTCAGGTAAGTCACCGAAAGCACCTGTAACGGGTGGCTCAAGAACTTCGTTGCATCGACCGCTCGCCACACAATCGCCACGACCATGCACAGCAATCCCAGCCAATAGCAGTACTCAAGGATTTTCTTTTGCATGTGACCTCCCATTCCGGTCTGAGAAGCCGACCTACCCCGGGAAGCGAACTGGCGCACACGCTACGCCGCGTTCTGCTCCGTGTCAACTCCTGCGATGCGGGCGGCATTGCGGTGCAGCGCTCGACTGTGGAGAATAGCGGCGGTCTGCCAAGGAGGCTCCGTGAACCGTCATCGTGTGGCCGTGCCATTCCTGTTTCTACTGCTTTTCGCTCCGCTAGTTCACGCACAAACCCGCGACGCCGGGACCGCTGTGCGCAATGCCGACCTCGAGCAGCGCCTGAAAGCCGTCGTCGCCAAATCCAGCGGCGTGTGGGGCGTCAGCGTGAAGCACATCGAGCGCAACGAATTTGCCGGCATCAACGCCGCAGACAAATTTCAGATGGCCAGCGTCTTCAAAGTGCCCGTGCTGGTGGAATTATTCAAGCAAGTGAAGGACGGGAAAATTTCGCTCGAAGAGCGCGTGGAGTGGAAGGACGCGCCGCTTTATTTTGGCAGCGGAATTCTGGTCAACCTCGACGCGGGCCTGAAGCTGACCTTCCGCGACCTGGCCACGCTGATGATTACGCTCAGCGATAACGCCGCCACGGACATGATTTGCAGCCGCCTGGGCTTCGCCAACATCACCGCGCGGATGCGCGCCCTGGGCCTGGCGAAAACGACCGTGGACGGCGGCACGCGCGACCTCATCCTGCTGGCGCTCGGGCTGCGCGGCGAGGAGTACCGCAATGTCACGCGCGACACGCTGCGCAATGTCGATTGGTCGGGGAAAGCGGAAGCTATCCAGCGCAACCAGAAACTCTTCCTCGACGAATGCCCCAACTGCACGACGCCCGAAGAGATGACTTCGCTCTTCGAAAAAATCGCCACGGGCCAGGCCGCGGAAAAGCCCGCCACCGAACAGATGCTGCGCATTCTTTCGCAGCAGCAGTTCAACCAGCGCCTGCCGCGCTGGTTGCCGGGCAATGTCCGCGTGGAACACAAGACGGGCACGCTCAACGGGCCGGTGTGGGTGGTCAATGACGCGGGCATCATTAATCTTCCGGGCGGGCAGCGCGTCATAGTCAGCGTCTTCAGTCACGGCACGGATATGGCTCTCGGCCCGGCGGAGCTGAAGGCGTCCATTTCCAACGCTGAAGACCGCATCGGCGAAATTGCCAAGACTGTGTACGATTTTTATACAGCTGCGCCAGTGAAGTGAAGAAGGGTGGCAGGCATCAGGTATCAGGATTCAGGTCAGACAATCGGTTCGCGATCAATTTTCGAATGTCGAATATCGTGTTTCCCAGTTAGTTTCCTGCCCCATGGCGAAGCTGGCGGTACGCGGCGATTTGCTCGGCGGTTAGAATTCTTCTCGCGGCGATATGCGTCGAAAGGTGCACCCAGCGCAGTTCGGCGCGCAGCGAAGCCACGCGGTAGGTTTCCTCGCGCAGTTCGTCTTCGCTTTTGCCCTGCGCGAACAATTCTTCCAACCGCTGCTCGGCCGCGAGCACGTCTTTGCCCTTGGCCAGCGCCTTTTCCTTCATCCGCTCCATTAACTTCTGCATGGCGACTTCCTGCGACGCAGCGAGCTTGAGTTCTTTCTTCATGTCCAGCACGTGTTTCGGCCCGGGATAACCATTCTTATCCGCGGCCAGGGCCATGCCGAATCCTTCGCCGCGCTCGATCGCCTCGCGTTCTGCTTGCAGAAACGCATGGTGATCCGCCACGACTTGCGGCGCGCCTTGAGCTTTTATGTGCTGCTGATGATCTTGCTGCGCCGCCAGAGGCAGTGCCAGCAGAATCAGAATTCCTGCGTGTCGTGCTTTCATTCCGTGCTCCTTTGACCGAGAACTCAAAAACAGGCCACTGTCATTCCGAGGAGTCCCGATTCATCGGGGCAACGAGGAATCTGCTTTTGTTCTGTTGCGCAAGAAGCAGATCCCTCGTCCACGCAAAATGCGCGGACTCGGGATGACATCAAGGAAGATACTGCAACCGCTCGCTCACGCGTGACCC
>DASYRO010000227.1:0-2437 GCA_036004385.1 Candidatus Acidiferrales bacterium | reverse complement strand
CCGCCCTGCGAGCAGTCTGGCTTACGCCGTATGCCCTTGGGGTTAGCTTGCTGGCGTTCGCAGCGGGCGTATGGTTTGGATGGATTTCCGACACGGTCTCCGGCGACATCAGAATAATTTTCAGGTGTCTGACGCCGGCCGAGATCATTTTTCTCCTGTTTATCTGCCTGTATCACACTTGACGCACCAATGTAGCGCGACTGCGCAGTTCACCAAGTCTCATGAGGAGTCATGTTTGTCATCACCGGAGCAACGGGAAACACTGGAAAGCTAGTTGCCGAAACGCTGCTTGCGAACGGCGAGAAAGTCCGCGTCATTGGCCGCAGCGCGGAGAAGCTTCAATCCTTGGTCGCCAAGGGCGCGGAAGCGTTTGTCGCGGATGTGACGGATGAAGCCGCGATGATTAAGGCGTTCACCGGCGTGACGGCGGTTTACGCGATGATTCCGCCGAACATGAAGGCCGAGGACGTGCGCGCCAGCCAGCTTGCCGTGGGCCGCGCGCTCGCCGGCGCGATCGCCAAGGCCGGCGTGAAGCACGTCGTCTTTCTGAGCAGTGTCGGCGCGCAGAATGCGGAAGGCTGCGGCCCGGTCAGTGGCTTGCGCGCCGTGGAGAATATTTTGGACGGCGTCGCCGGCGCTAATGTGCTGAGCCTGCGCCCGGCGTACTTCATGGAAAATTTTCTGATGCAAGTCGGCATGATCAAGAACATGGGCATGCTGGGCGGCGTCATCAAGAGCGATGTTTCGCTGCCCGTGATTGCCACGCGCGACATCGGTCCGGTGGCCGCGGAGGCGCTGCTGAAGCGCGATTGGACCGGCCGCACCACGCGCGAGCTGCTCGGCCAGCGCGACATCACTATGGCCGAGGCCGCGAGAGTGATTGGCGCGGCCATCGGCAAGCCCGGACTTTCCTACACGGCCTTTCCCGGTTTCATGGCCAAGCCGGCGCTGACGCAGATGGGCCTTTCCAAATCCATGGCCGAAGCGCTGGTGGAGATGTCCGAAGCCATCAACGACCGCCGCATGGTCCCTCTGGAAAAGCGCTCGCCGGCCAACACCACACCGACCTCCATCGAATGGTTCGCGGAGCACGTCTTTGCGCCCGCATTCGAGAAATAGCTTAAGGAAAATAACTAATATTTACTCTTGACTTTTAGATTCCGCTGCATTAGACTGCGCCCGTGGCCCAATCGCTGCTATCAGGCGGACCCAGTGAGCACTAGCCAATCGTCCCAGTGCGGTTGCCCCCGGTTGGCCGCGCCATTGCGCGCGACTACGCCGTCTCTCGCCACGACTAGGCTTGCGAATGGATCCGCCGCCCGCCGGGTTGGCTGCCGATCCCGGGAAGTGGGTGCCGCGGGGATCCATGTGTCACGAATCACCTACTACGACACGCGAATGCTGTCACCTTTTGTTACTGCCGCCGACTACTCGGCTGACTACTCATTTTCGATATCTCCTGCCCTTTCAAAACGTTCCATTGAGTCAGTCAGGGAGGTAGGGTGGGTCCGATTATGTAATCGCTCAGCGGAATGCCCTGGGACGCAGAGCCGGAGTCCGAAGTAGAATGACGCCGCATGTCTGAAGCATTGCTCATCACCGGCTGCCGTCAACTGGTCACACTGCGCGGGCCTGCGCCGCGCCGCGGGAGAGTACTCCGCGAACTCGGAATCATCCACGACGGAGCGCTGCTGATTCGCGACGGCAGAATCGCGGCGGTCGGAACGCGCCGCGCAATCGAACGGCGCAAGGATGCGAAGCGGGCGCGCAAGCTCGACCTGGGCGGCCGCGTCGCGCTGCCCGGCTTTGTGGATTCGCACACGCATCTCGTCTTTGCCGGCCATCGCGCCGAGGAATACGAAAAGCGCATCGCCGGAGCCACGTACGAGCAAATCGCCCGCGCCGGCGGTGGAATTCTTTCGTCAGTGCGCAAAGTCCGCGCCGCCGATGCCGATTTGCTGTTCACTCGCGCGGCCGCGTGGATCAAGGAATTTGCCGCGCACGGCACGACCACCGTCGAGGCCAAGAGCGGCTACGGCCTCGACGCGGCGAGCGAGCTGAAAATTCTGCGCGTGCTGGACGCGCTGCGGCGTCATACCTGGTTCGACGTTGTGCCGACATTCATGGGCGCGCACGTCGTGCCGCCGGAATTTGCGAAGCGCCCCGATGCGTATGTGGAACTGCTCGTGCACAAGCTGATTCCCTATGTTGCGAAGGAAGGCCTCGCGGAATTCTGCGACGTCTTCTGCGACCGCGGAGCGTTCACGGTCGCGCAGGCGCGGCGCATTTTGACGGCGGGCCGCGCGTGCGGGCTTGTGCCGCGGATTCATGCCGAGCAACTGGCGCGCACCGGCGCTGCGCGCCTCGCCGTCGAACTCCATGCTGCGAGCGCCGACCATCTGGAAAAAATCAACGCGGCAGACATCCGCGCGCTGGC
>DASYRO010000226.1:0-3287 GCA_036004385.1 Candidatus Acidiferrales bacterium | reverse complement strand
CAACGCGGGCGAACTCGCAAACGCCACCGCCACGGTCGAAGTCAGCAACCCCGCCTGCGGCGATATCATGCAACTTTCCGCGCGAGTCGAAGACGGTCGCATTGTCCGCGTGCGCTTCAAAACACGCGGCTGTACGACGTCCATCGCCTGCGGCTCCATGCTCACAGAAATGCTCGCGGGAACGACTGTGGAAGAGGCCCGCCAGCTCACGCCTGAAAGACTTTCCGACGCGCTCGGCGGCCTGCCGCCCGCTACTTATCACGGCGCGCAACTCGCTTGCGATGCGCTTGAATCCTTACTCGCAAGGCTCGGCTCGTAACGCCGCTTTTCTTCCACCGTCCTGCAAATTAGGGAAGGTTGTCATTCCGAGCGAAGCGAGGAATCTGCTTGTCGGTTTTGGCTCAATCGGCAGGGAAGGCGCGTTTGAGCGCTTCCGGATCGTTCAGGTTCAGCACCACGCCTTCTTCGTCGGTGGGAATCTCCAGTACTTCGCCGGCGTGCGCCCAGACCACGGCGCGGGCGCCTTTGTCCGCCGGCGCCGCCAGCAACTCGTCGTACAGAGTGCTCGCAAAAATCACCGGATGGCCGCGCTGGCCGTTGTAGGTGGGAATGACGATGCGCCGCTTTGTGGCGCAGAACTGCTCGACCAACGCGCCGACGAGCGCGCGGGAAATCAGCGGCTGGTCCACGAGGAACAAGATGACTCCGTCCGTGCCCGGCGGCAGGCTGCGAATGGCCGCCTGTATAGACGAAAGCTGCCCGCACTGCCATTCGGGATTCACCACTACTTCAGCGTCATCCAATCGTACGCGGCTGCGGACGTCCTGCGCATGCGCGCCAAGCACTACTCGTCTCAGACCAATCCGCGGATGATGCGCGATGTGCGTCAGGTGTTCGAGGAAAGTCCGGATGCCCTCAGTGGCGAATGTGCTGGCAGGGAAGGGAAGCAGCGCCTTGGGCGTACCCATGCGGCGGGATTCACCAGCAGCCAGAATGACGGCGGCAAGCATATGTCGCGCCCGCCTTCAGCTTGTCCTGAGCGAAGCGAAGGGGCCGACATTTTCACGCCGGCGTTCGCTGTACTTCCACCTTCACTGACTTATGCGGCAAGTCTTTCGCGTTGCGCCGGACGGCGATGAGTTCCGCCGCGATGCTCACGGCGATCTCTTCCGGTGTGAGCGCGCCGATTTCCAGTCCCACCGGCGCATGTACGCGCTCGAATTTTTCCAGGGAGATGCCTTCCGCCTCCAGCGCCTTGTACACAGAAATCACTTTGCGTTTGCTGCCGATCATGCCGACGTAGCGCGCGTCGGTCTGCACCGCCCAGCCCAGGACGCGCATGTCGTCGCGATGCCCGCGCGTGACAATCACAATGTACGTCGCAGCGTTCGGCTTGATTTTCTCGAAACCGTCTTCGTAGGTCGTGTAAATCTCTCGCGCCATGGGGAAGCGCTGCGCATTGGCAAACGTCTCGCGGTCGTCCACCACGCCGATGGCAAAGCCCGCCGTGCTGGCTGCGCTGGCCAGCGCGATGGACACGTGTCCGCCGCCAAAAATGTACAGCACCGGCTGAGGCAGAATGGGTTCCACAAAAATCTCCAGCGTGCCGCCGCAGATCAGGCCATTATCGTAGCCGGCCTCGTTGTTCAGGTTGAAGACCATTTTCCGCGGCGCTTCTACCTTGATTACTTCCTTCGCCGCGGCCCACACTTCCGCTTCCACGCATCCGCCGCCGATGGTGCCGGCAATCGAGCCGTCTTCGCGCACCAGCATCCGCGAGCTTTCATAGCTCGGAATGGAGCCGTTGGTGTGCACGATGGTCGCCAGCGCGGCGCGCTTGCCCTCCCGCCGCAACCGGATGATCTCTTCGAAAATGTCCATTGTGCGAGCCCTTCCCATCCAGCCTACGGCGGCCCGCTCCCGCTGTCAAACCAATTGAACCGCGAGCCTTGATGCGTCGGGCGACTGGCATCACGCATTTCGTCAGGGCACGAATTCAGCCAGGACAAGAACAGCATTACTCGCATGGTGTGTTGACCCCTGAGGGGCAGCCACTCCCTGTAAGCAGGATTTTCTTGTGTTTGTAAGATTGCTTTTCGTCGAGCGGGTATATGATTCGGTCACCCATGTCCCTGCCGGTTTCGAATTCGTACCGCGCCCCAGCCCGGCTTACGTTGTGTGTTCTTGGCATCCTCGTGTGTGTTTCGTTGCTGGCCATTGCGCAATCGCAGCAAGCTCCCGAACCGCAAGCCATTATCCGCAAGCAGGTCAATCTTGTGCTCGTGGATGTAGCCGTTACCGACAGCAAGCGCGCGCTCATCGGCGGGCTGCAGGCATCGGACTTTGAGCTCCTCGAGGACGGCGCCGAGCAGGAGATTATTCATTTCAGCCAGGACGAAATTCCGCTGTCTATCGCCCTGCTCGTTGACGTCAGCCGATCGATGCTCCCGAGTATTGAACCCATCCGCAAAGCGCTGGCGCACACCCTTCCCACTCTGAAAGCCGAAGACCGCGTCGCGTTGTTTTCCTTCGCCGCGGCCTGCAGAGTAGAGATGCCGCTTTCGAACGACTATCCGGCCATGACCCGCCGAGTCTCTGCGCTCCAGACGGCTATCGGAACCAACGTGAATCATGCGCTGCATTACGCCTCCGAATACTTGCAGCAGCACGCACCCTCCGGACGCCGCGTAATCATTCTCGTCAGTGACATGGACAACGACATGGGAAATATCTCCGACGACCGGGTGGAACAACAACTTACAAATCTTGATGTGGGCTTCTTCGGAATTCGCCAAGTGGCCGATCTGACGGCCAGTCAACGGCCCTGGCACGGGCGTCGCATTGATGCCGATCGCATGGCCAAGACGTCTGGCGGATTCATCCTGGATGTGCCGAATCCAGCAAAGGTTGACGCGGCCATGGTCTCACTGATCAAAACCCTTAAGTTGCGCTACACCTTGGGCTTCTATCCACGAGCGGGAGGCCAGCCAGGCGCCATTCGGGATATCAAAGTCCGGCTGAAAAACACGAATCGCCAGAAAGAGCTATCCCGCGCCAAGCTCCATTTTCGCCAGCGATACCAGTTGCCTTCGGAAGCTCCCGCAAATTCCCCTTGAGTCCTGTGCCGCCGACATTCTGCCGGCTTGTCAACGCGCAAGTGGTTCTCGGATTTTCTCTGTGCCCTCTGTGCCTCTGTGTCCTCTGCGTTAATGTTTTGAGCTGACGTTTTGCGTTTCGAATCATCCGTGTTTATCTGTGTTCATCTGTGTTGCGGTCTTTGCGGCGCG
>DASYRO010000225.1:0-2056 GCA_036004385.1 Candidatus Acidiferrales bacterium | reverse complement strand
CCAGATACGCAAAATAATGATGCACGAGCCCGCCCAGCAACAGGACGGCCGGCAGCCAAGGAATCACCAGCAACAATTCCTTCGCTACGGCGCGGGGCGCGCGTCCGAGAAGCAGGTAAAGATTCTTCGTCCAACCTTCCCACATTTGGCGATGCGAACGATACATCCGCGTGCGAGCGATTCCCTTCCCGCGCGCAAAAAAGATGCGATGGCCCGTTCGTTTGGCGCGTTGAGCCAGCGCCACGTCTTCGACCACTTCGCCGCAAACGGCCGCATGGCCCCCAATCTGGTCGTAGGTGTCGCGCCGGATCAGAAGAAATTGGCCGTTCGCGGCGGCGTCCGGAAAAGCAGAGTCGCGCACGCGCGCGTACGAAAAACGCGCCGCGAGGCGACAATAAATGAACGGAATTACTGCCCGCTCCCACCACGTGCGCGTCTCCTGCTCCGGCGAATACGAAACGAGCTCGGCGCCGGACGATTGCGCATCGGCGAGCGCTCGCGCCGCGGAGCCGGGCAGATGTTCCACGTCCGCGTCGGTAAAGAGCAGCCATTCTTCTCGCGCATAGGCCACTCCCTGCGCCAGCGCGAAATTTTTCCCGGTCCAGCCCGCAGGTGGCGTGGTTCCCTGAATAATGCGCAACCGCGGGATGCGCGTAGCCAGTTCGGCGAGTATCTCTGCGGTGCGGTCGGTGGATTGGTCATTGACGGCGATCATCTCCGCGATTTCCGGCTGCGCCGCAAGCGATTCGATCGCGCGCGCGATATTCGCCTCTTCGTTACGTACGGGGACAATGACGGAGATCATGGCCGGATGGCATTTCTCGCCGAAGTGGAAAAACCGGCGAGACTCGCGCGGAATTCGACAACAGGCTATTATAGGCGGCGTGAACGGCAGTTGGACAAGAAAACTCCTGAGCGGATTGGCGCTGGCCGCCGCGGCGGCGCTGGTCTTGCTGGTCGCCAGCCCCTATTCCCGGCAAGGCGAACGCGGCCACATCGGCAGCACGGCCGAAGATTTTTCATTCCAGCTCAACGGCCAGCCCGCGCGCCTTTCCGATTTGCGCGGCAAAGTGGTGGTGCTGAATTTCTGGGCGACGTGGTGTCCGCCGTGCGTCGAGGAAATGCCCGCGCTCAATCGTCTGCACTATCAAATTCTCTCCAGCGGCGGCACGGTGCTGGGCGTCAGCGTGGACGACGACGAAGCCAAGTACGAGAAATTTCTCGCCGAGTACAAGATTACCTTCCCCAACTACCGCGATCCTTCGAGGGGCATCGCCGCCAGCTACGGCTCGACCATGTATCCGGAAACCTACGTGATTTCCCGCGACGGAAAAATCGCGCGAAAAATCATCGGCCCCCAAGTGTGGGACAGCCCGGAAATGATTGCTTACGTCAAGCGCGTCGCAGCGCAATAGGGTTTGCAGGCAATGACCCGCAAGCCGCATTTGTAATCCTCTGGAAACAAGGAGCGCGCATTATGGCCGCTGCCAGACCTGTCCCCGGGGACGAACCCGCGCCGCTGGGCTACAAGCCACCGGTTGTTTTCGCCGTCCACGGCATCCGCACCAACGCGCCGTGGTTTGATACGCTGGCCGGCGTGCTCCAGCAGGAAGGCATCGCCTTTGAATTTCATCGCTACGGATTTTTCCGGCTGTGGCGCATGCTGCTGGGCCCGAACCGCGAGAAGGCGCTGGAGAATTTCGTAAACTTTTACGAGCAGCAAATCGCGCGGTATGCCGGGAAGGGCGTGGATCCCGACGACCCATGCATGCGCCCGTCCATCATCGCTCACAGCTTTGGAAGTTATTTGGTGGGCCATTCGCTTCTGAAGTACGACTACCTTAAATTTGACAAGGTTATTTTGTGCGGATCGATCCTGCCGCGCGATTTTCCGTGGACCAGGCTCGTGGCGCGCGGGCAGGTCGATTATGTGTACAATGATTTTGGCGGCCGGGACGTGTGGTGTGGCACGGTGGGGTTCGGCATCCCCGGAAAGACGGGGCCCAGCGGCCGCGACGGATTCGCAACGCGGAGCAAGATGGTCCAGCAACATGAG
>DASYRO010000224.1:0-4676 GCA_036004385.1 Candidatus Acidiferrales bacterium | reverse complement strand
CGAACGCATCACGCTGAGCTCCAGGTAAGACCCCATCTCCACCACCCCATGCCCCCGAGCGGCCGGTCCCCCCACCGGCCGCTCACCTCTTTTCGAGCCCTCAAAGGGCGATAGAAAGTAGCCCAGGGCGTGAGCCCTGGGTCAGGAGCGGTCGCGCAAGGCGCGCACAGATCTGCCGAAGGCGGTTTTCCCTCCCGGCGCGGAGCGCCAATGGTTTTGTTTCCTGAGCGAAGGCGAAGGCGTGTCCGCAGTGCGAGTTAAAAGCAACAAAAAAGTGGCAGAATGAGGAATTCGATCGGGATCCTTCACTACGCGGAGCGCTCGCGCGCTCCGCTTCGTTCAGGATGACAACCGCAGAGGATACGGATCACTGCTCATTCATCACTGTCCGTTGCCTCACCGCGGGCGGAGATGCGGGCGGTAGGCGCTCAGCGGCCGCGGGCGCATGCGCATGCGCGGAGCCAGCGGCGGCGGCACGTTGCGCAGCGGCGCGCCGCAATTGCTGCACTGCGAGATGTGGTCGTCGGTGATGCGCAGCCAATGCCCGCGCGCCTCACATTGTGGATTGATGCACTGCACGGTCCAACCGGGCAAGTATTGCATCGTCTCCCCCCAGACTTTTCGCGGCAGACCGCGGAGCCGGAGCGCGCGCAGGAGCCCGAAAGACAGCGGTCATGAACCGGAAAAGCAGGCGGATTCTCGCGTACAATTTGGAGGGTGTCAAGTGCAAATACCACAATTAGTAGTATCCGATTCGCAGCGACGAAGCGCTGACGTTGCCGGTTCAAAGTTGAAAGCAGCGTGCTGAATAGCCCTCGCGCTGTCATTCCGAGGAGCCCCGATGTATCGGGACGACGAGGAATCTGCTGTTTTCTCTTTTATTTGCGAAAAAGCAGATCCCTCGCTTCGCTCGGGATGACAAAATGAGAGACTTTTTCAGCCGCTTGCTAACCTCAGTCGAGACTACAATGTGCCCGCGGCTCCGCAGAACGGCGCTGCGCAAAGTCTACGAGGAGGCAACATGAGTCCGTTTCACAAGATGGAGGATGAAGACGGGGGACACGTGATTGACGTCGGAAAGGTGGGCCAAAGTCTGATGCGGCGTTTCGGTACCATTCTCGGCGTGCTGGCGCTGGTGATTCTGTTTTTCTGGTCGGTAGTGAGCGTGCCGTCGGGGCACGTGGCGGTCATTACGTTGTTTGGCAGAGTGACGGGGCAGGTGCTGGGCGAAGGCATCCACCTGATCAACCCGCTGGCGTCGGCGCACGAGATGAGCGTGCGCACGCAGGAGTTCAAGGAAACGGCGAGCGTGCCGTCGAGCGAAGGCCTGATGATGACGCTGGACACGTCGCTGCTGCTGCGCCTGGACGCAACGCGTGCCGCCGACGTGTACCAGAAAATCGGGCTGAACTACACCACGGTAGTTGTGGAGCCGATGCTGCGCTCGGCGATCCGCGACATCACCGCAAAACATTCAGCCAACGCGCTGTACACGGGCGGGCGCGAAGAAGTGCAGCAGAAAATTCAGGAGATGCTCTTTAAGGAATTGGGCGACCGCGGAATATTCGTGGAAAACGTACTGCTGCGGGACGTGCAACTGCCGATGATGCTGAAGACGTCGATCGAGCAGAAACAGCAGGCCGAACAGGAGTCGCTGCGCATGAGTTTCATCCTGCAAAAAGAAAAACAGGAAGCGGAACGCAAACGCATCGAAGCCCAGGGTATCGCCGATTTCCAGCGCATCGTCGCGGCAGGGATTTCGCAGCAACTGCTCGAATGGAAAGGCATTGAAGCGACGGAAAAACTGGCGTCGAGCAGCAATTCAAAGGTGATCGTGATCGGGTCCGGAAAGAGCGGGTTGCCGCTGATTCTGGGAGGAAATTAGAAAGCAGAAGGCGGAAGTCAGAACGCAGAAAGAAGAAAGAGGGATCCTTCGTCCCGGCAAAACACACCGGGCCGCAGGATGACATGCACTGCAAAGACGCCAAAGTTCGCGAGGCGTCGCGCGGGCGCGTCTTGTAAAATACTGCGGCTGTTGCGGGATGGCCGATGAATTCGTCTTCGCCGAAAATTTCCGTGGTGATTGCTTCCATCGTGGGAACGCCGTTCATTGACGAGTGCGTGGCGTCGGTGCTGGCGCAGAAGGGCGCGCCGGAATTCGAAGTCATCGTCGTGGACTGCCGCGGCGCGGAAAACGTGGCGCGGCTGAAGCAGAAGTTTCCGCAAGTGCGCTTCGTCGAACAGGCCCAGCGCGAAACCGTGCCCAAACTGCGGCGCATCGGCGTGGAGCAGGCGAGCGGGGAAATCGTCGCCATCATCGAGGAGCACTGCCTGGCAAAGGACGACTGGCTGGCGACGATCGCAAATTCACTCACGCCAGAGTACGTCGCCTGCGGCGGGCCGATTTCCGACTACAACTACGCGCGGCTGCGCGATTGGGTGACATACTTCGTCGAGTACAACTCCTCGCTCCCGCCGTGGCCGGACGGCGCGACCTCGTTCATCAACGGCGCGAACCTCGCCTATCGCCGCGACGCGCTGCTCGCCAACCTCCCGCTGCTGGACCATGGCTACTGGGAAGCGACCGTGAATCCGAAACTGCTTGCCGAGGGGAAAAAATTCCGCAGCGTGCCGGCGATGACCGTCTATCATCGCGGGCCGTTCGATTATTTCTACTACCTGCGCCAGCGCTACCTCTTCAGCCGGGCGTTTTCCGGCGCGCGGCGCGCGTCGCTTAGCGCCGGGCAGCGCGCAGCGTACCTGCTGGCGGCGCCGCTCGTGCCGTTCCTGCTCTTCGCGCGGATGGGCGCGCGCGTGTTCGAGAAAAAATGCCGCATCGGAAAATTTTTTGCCAGCGCAGCGCTGATTTTTCCCGCGCTATGCGTGTACACCGTCGGGGAATGGATGGGCTACGCGTTCGGTCCCGGGCGCGCGTTGATGGAAGTGGAGTAGGCCATGACCGGCGCACCGCAACTTTCCGTCGTGGTCACCGTAGTGAGCGACACAACCGAACAAACCGACACGCGGCATCTCGAAGGGTGTCTGGCGGCGCTCGCGCGGCAGGAAAACCCGCCGCCGATGGAAATCATCGTCACCTGCGACGCGCGGCTGGCCGGCGTCGAGGCGTTGCAAAAACAATTTCCGGCCGTGCGTTTTCTGTGCGTGGATAAACTTCGCTTCGTGCGCCACGGGCCCAGCCGCGAACATCACGACGAGCTGCGCGGCATCGGCATCCGCGCCGCACACGGCGAAATCGTGGCCATGCTCGAAGACCACGGTCAGCCGGATCCTCGCTGGTGCGCGCAGATGTTCACTGAACATCATGCGCCGCACGCCGCCGTCGGCGGAGCGATGGAAAACGGCGTGGACCGCGCGCTGAACTGGGCCGTCTATTTCTGCGATTTCGGCAAATATCAGAATCCCGTGCCGCGCGGCGCGTCGCCGCATCTCAGCGACGCCAACGTGTCCTACAAACGCGCGGCGCTGGAGCGCGTGTCCGAGGCGTGGAAAGATTCGTACAACGAAACGCGCGTGCATGCCGCGCTGCACGCGGCCGGAGAAACTCTCTGGCTTTCGCCGGACGTCGTCGTGTACCAGCACCGCATGAATCTGCGCGCGGGCTCGGCGCTCGTCGAGCGCTACGTCTGGGCGCGCTCGTACGCGGCGACGCGCGTGGCCGGCGCGGGGCTGGGCGCGCGGCTGGTGCGCGCAGCGCTTTCGCCGCTGCTGCCGCCGATTTTGCTGCTGCGCTATTTTCAAATCGTCCGCCGCACGGGCCGCAACCAGAATAAATTTTTTGTGGCACTGCCGTGGCTGGTTTTGCTCACAACAGCGTGGGCGTGGGGAGAATTTATCGGCTACCTAACGGGTCGGACTGGATAGAATTGAGTGATTAGTGATTTGTGATTGAGTGATTGAAGAGAACGCACGGCGGGAGCAAGCTCCCGCACTCCACGACTTCTCGCGGTGAGCATCCTGCCATGAACTTCAGAGGGCTCGAGCTTTGCTGCCCGCACTGCCGCGGAGAATTGGAATTTTCCGCGGAAGAACAGATTGCCTGCCTCGGCTGCGCGCGGCGATTTCCCATCGTCGCCGGAATTCCCGACCTGCGCGTATTTGCCGGCACTCCCCTGAGCATTGAAGAAGACACCGAGCGCGCACGGCAGCTTGCGCAAAAATTCGACGAATTGAATTTTGAAGCGATGGTGGACTATTACTTCAGCTTGAGCACCGTCGTGCCGCCGCATCACCGCGCGGCCTACAAGCGCGGGCTGATGGCGGCTGTGCCGCGAACACGCGCGTGGCTGGAATCGTGGGAGGCCGCCTCCGCCGAGGCTACGGCTGCGCCGCTCGCCAAGGATTCGATGGCAGAGCCCGAGACTCGCGGGCCGCTGCTGGAGATTGGTTGCGGGGCTGCGGGACTGCTGGTCGCGGCGGAAAAATATCCGCAACGGGCGGGCGTGGACATTGCGCTGCGCTGGCTCGTGGTCGGCAAGCGCCGCCTAGCGGATGCGGGTATGGACGCGCCGCTCGTATGCGCGTGCGCGGAAGCGTTGCCGTTCCGCGAGGAGCAGTTTGCGCGCGTGGTGTTCGATTCGACTTTGGAGATGGTGACCGGCCAGCAGCGCGCGCTTTTGGAGGCGCGGCGCGTGCTCGTGCCCGGCGGACGAATCTTC